>SLDF01000095.1 GCA_007125435.1 Saprospiraceae bacterium | reverse complement strand
TTGTATTCTTACCCAATATGCAGAAGGAGCACGATACCTTTACAAGCGTTTTGAAATCGTTTTTGGGTGAAGAAAATGTGCTTTATATAGAAAGGTTACTGTCTGAAGCTTTAAGCGCTTCAAAAGAAAAGAAAGAAGAATTGATAAAGATGATTGTGGATTATGAAGAACTACCATCGTCCTATTTTAAATTACTCAATGACTTAAGTACAGATCAATTAAAGGAGGTGCTCATCTCCGGTTATCTAAAGGAAGATGACCATATTATTTTCGATCCTATACCAAATTTTATATTTACCAGAGATATAGCTGTCTCTGTAAAGGATAATGTCATCATCACTAAGGCCGCAAAAGAGGCTAGACACCGCGAAAATTTCCTAACCAGATTTATTTTCTGGGCGCATCCTATGTTCCAGGCCATGCATGAAAACAATAAGATCATCAATCTCAATAGGGTAGACTTATTTCCACCTTCTAAAAAAGGGGAGTCGGTTTCCATTGAAGGGGGCGATGTGATGATGTTTGATCATGACTTTTTACTGATAGGAGTGAGCGAACGTACCACATCATATGCCATACAGCAATTGAAAAAAGTTCTTTTTGAAAAGAATCTGGTTGACAATGTCGTTCAAATCAATATTCCAAATGAAAGATCCTTTATGCATATTGATACCATTTTTACCAGGATAGATACTGATCATATGGTTGTGTATAAGCCAATTGTATATGATGGTGTGGGATCAAATGTTCAAGTCTTCCGAAAAAATGGGGAAATTGATACTTATCCATCGGTAAAGGACTTTATCCTGAAAGAAATCAATCCAAATATGAAATTCATATTTTCAGGAAGGGGAGAGTCTCCTTATCAGGAAAGAGAACAATGGACAGATGGATGTAATCTGGTAGCCATAAAGCCCGGTGTTGCCATAACATATGATAGGAACCCTGAAACAGAAAAGGCGTTTAAAGAACATGGATACACCATTATGACCAGTCATGACTTCTTAGAAGGCACTGAGAGCGGTAGTTTGGACCCACATAATCTTGAAAAAACCATAATAACAATACCTTCCGGAGAACTGAGCCGTGCCCGAGGCGGTTCTCATTGCATGACTTGTCCCCTAGAAAGAGAATAGGATAAGTTGCGATTTGATTTTTTGAATTCAGATGCCCGGATTGATTGAAGCGGCATGCGATCGACATAAGAAAGAAGCTTTTGAACCCTTACGACTATTACGCGAACAGACAAGAAGAGAAAGAAGAAGAGCTATCGAGCTTAAAAAAGAAGTCTGCATGGATCAGCAGACTCAGGTTATTTATTTTTCTATTGATTGTAGGTTTGATATACGCAGCACTGAAGTGGTCCTTTCTGAGTTGGGGCTTGTGGGTAATTATTGCTTTAGTGCTATTATTTCTATGGTTCATATATTACCATATCGGCCTCAAAAAGCTAATAGCCAGAGTAAAGGCCCATATTGATCTGAATCGGGAGGAAGTAGAAAGGCTTAGTGGCTGCTGGAGCCCGGTATATGGTGGAGAAGACCTGATGCCGGAACATCATGGCTATGCCCGTGATTTAGATGTCTTTGGAGATTTTTCATTATTTGAGCATGTCAATAGGAGTCCGCTGGTTCGCAGTAGGCAGGTGCTTGCTGAGCGTTTATTATCGCCCGCTGATATCACGGATCTTCAACATTTAACGTCAGCCTACAAAGCTTTGAGTCTTGACATTGAATGGTGTCAACAATGGATAGTGGCCACCAGGCTATCTAGCGATAAGATGGACAATTCACAAGAGATAGCCGATTGGATGTCAAGCGAAAGCTTTAAGTTGCCCATGTGGTTAAAAATCATAAGCTGGGTCAGTCCTATATTTTTTATTTGTCTTACCATTGGCGTTGCTCTCAATTTGATACATTATTCTGTCCTTGTTTATTTATTTGTATTTAATCTTATAATCAGTGGTCTTGTGGCCAAGAAATTAGGCAAGGTGTATCAATTGCTGAATGATAAGAGTCAGGTCATAAGCGAATGGGTCAATCTGTTTTATCTGCTAGCGAAAAAAAAATGGGCTGACCCCATCATGTCTGGGCATTTAGATCGCCATACCATTCAAGAGCATACCATTCCTCGGTTAAAGCAGTTGTTGCGGTTTATAGAATTATTGGATGCCAAAAATAATATTTTAGTATCAGTCGGCTTAAATGGCTTATTGTTTTACGATGTGCATCTTTACACGGCATTGGAGAGATGGAAAGGTAAGCACAGTAATCTGGCCAAAGACATCCTTCACAGTATTGCAGATATCGACGTCAATGTTGCCTTTGGAGTCTTTACTTTTAATCGACCAGATTGGGTTTTTCCTTCCATTTCAGAAAACTTTGCAATCAATGCCAAGGGGCTTGGTCATCCACTACTGAATGCCTCTGATTCTATCAAGAGCGATATGGATATAGATGGCTTTGGCCGGATGCATATTATTACAGGGTCTAATATGTCCGGTAAAAGCACGTGGTTAAGAACTGTGGGCTTAAATCTGGTTCTTGCCAATGCCGGAGCACCGGTATGTGCCCACAGCTTTCAATACAGGCCAATCGATATTGTATGTAGCATGCGAATCTCAGACAATCTGGCAAAAGGCGAATCCACCTTCTATGTTGAATTGAAGCGGCTTAAAAATATTCTCAATCGGTTACAAGATGGTGACCGGCTATTTGTGATTCTCGACGAAATATTACGCGGCACAAACTCTAAGGATAAGCTCATTGGCTCAAAAGCCTTTGTGAGCCAAATTCTACAATATAATGCCGCTGGTATGGTGGCTACCCATGATTTGGAATTGGGTGAATTGGAAAACGATTACCCTAGTCAAATACAGAACTTCTCATTTGAAGTCGAGATAAAAGACCAACAGTTTATGTTTGATTACAAAATTAAACATGGGATATGTAAGACATTAAATGCCTCAGAACTGATGCAAAAAATGGGCATAAAAATATAGGTTATGATCAATAGAAATCTTGTTTATTTGCTTGTGATTCGTTTATGTCTTTTATCTTTTTTTCTGGCTTCTTGCCAGTCCAATCCCGAGAATAATAAGTCAAGTCAATCAGAAGACATCAATATTATTGAAAGCCCAATTGATGATGCTATACATCAAGGTAATGAGCCAATAGATACAGGTTTTGGTCAATTGGACACCAACGAATGGGTAGACATGATGGTGTTTCTTGAACATGCTCAGTTCGATATAAAATACGCGACAGAAGACAATTTCATGGGAGAGGTCATTTATGACTGCCCCGCATGTTTTCTACGCAAGGATGTCGCACGTGCCATGAAAAATGCTGAGGCTGCATTTTGGAAAGAGGGCTATAGTATGCTGATTTATGATTGCTACAGGCCAGCTATATATCAGCAAAAACTATGGGACATCATGCCCGATAAAAGGTATGTAGCTCCACCTACTAAAGGGTCTAATCACGGCAGGGGAACGGCTGTGGATCTGACCTTGGTGGATACGCTAAGCGGTGAGCCTCTTGATATGGGCACACCATATGACTTTTTCGGGAAAGAGGCTCATCCCGGATATCCACACCATTTAGAGGAGGTCCAGAACAATAGACTGCTATTGACGGGTATCATGGAGGACTCCGGTTTTCGACCTATAACTTCAGAGTGGTGGCATTTTGACTTTTCAGGACAAAGACAGGAGCTAAGCGAAGCATTGTGGTCATGTGACTGAAAACCGTTCAGTGTTATCTGTTCTTGAATGGTGCATTGAACTAAAATTGCTCTCCTTCATGTATGCGCCATATCTTGACTTGCCTCATAAAGAGGGACCAGGCTGCCATCATGCATATGATGAAGCCGGGCTTCCCATCCAATATGCCCAGCCTCAAAAAGTACAACTTAAAAAACTCAAACCCCGGCCTGAAGATCATTTGAAGAAGTCCTGATTTATGTCCTCGATCTACCTTGTCATGCGCCTTCCATGAAGAATACCTGTCCTCTTTGTACAGCGCATGCTGAAAATTTTTATAGGTGTTGTGGTGTATGGGATTTTTTAGTCTGCCGATCTTGCCTTCAGTGAGAATTTCTGCATGTACTCGTTTGTCTTCATATCTACAGCTATCCCTTTTGAATAGGCGGATGACTGAATCATTTTGCCAGCCACTGTATCTTATTCTCTTGCCCATGTAGTAATTCACTCTTGGGATATCATAGGCATTATTTGGCTGGCTATCTGCTAAGACCTGACCTATTTCATGGATGAGATCATCTTCTACCCATTCATCTGCATCTAGAAGAAATATCCATTCAAAACTCGCTTGAGGTATGGCCCAGTTTTTCTGAGAGGCGGAGTATTGGTATGCTCTCTGTATGACACGAGCACCGAAAGAGCGCGCGATTTCTACCGTATCATCGTCTGAATAACTGTCTACGACCAGTATTTCCTGAAAATGAGTCATGTCTGGTAGCAGCCGCTTTAAGTTGTCTGCTTCGTTGTAAGTAGGGATCAATAAAGTGATTGGATACGGCTTCATCACCAGAATATAAGTATCTTGATTAGACCGCTAATGTCGGGCTAATATTCGTAATAAGCAATTAAATTACCCATTGCCAAAAAATCCGGTTGGGTAAGCTCTTCCTTGTTATATTCCAGTGGGCGCCCTTTCTCCACACAAACGACCATGCCTCCTGCTTCTTCGAGTATGATCTGTGGGGCGCATGTATCCCATTCTTTCATCTTGCTGCTCATCTTAGGGTAGATGTCAAATTCGCCCTCTGCAATCTTCATAAATTTCAATGAACTACCCATGGGTATGGTGGTCGGTTTGTCAAAACTGCGAATGTAAATATCTGTAGCCTTGTCCATATGCGATCTAGAGTGGGTTATTTTGATACCTGAAGACTTCATGTCCAGTGAGTTGACTTTTAGCTGATGGATACCGTCGATGTCACCTCTGAAGGAACCGCCTCTTTTGACGCCCCACCACATTGTTCTTGTTGCAGGGGCATAAACTACGCCAAGAATAGGATTTCCCGATTCTACTAAGCCAATGTGAATGGTAAACTCACCATTCTTATCTATGAACTCTCGGGTTCCATCCAGAGGGTCTACGATCCACAACCTTCTGTATTTCTGTCGTTCTTCGAATGGGATGATCATACCTTCTTCTGATAAGACAGGGATGGCAGGATCCAGCTTTCTCAACTCTTCATCGATAATCTGATGGCTGATTTTATCCGCCCTTGTGACCGGAGAGTTGTCTGTTTTAAAGGAAACGGATTCCGGATTTTGATAATCCTGGTCATAGAAATGCATAATGGCATCACCTGCCATGATAGCAATGGGCTTTACCTTTTCTACTAATTCTTCGAGATATGGATCTGAGTCGTGATATTGATTCTTCATTCAGTGTTGTATTGATAATATTTCTGTCAAAGAAACTGCTTTTGTTAGAAGATAGCAAAGTAGTTTTTATATTGTGACATCAATAAGAATAACAGAACTATGCAAAAAAAGATTTTAGTTACCGGAGGTTGTGGATATATTGGAAGTCATACTATTGTTGACTTATTAGATTATGGATTCGAAGTGGTATCGGCAGACAGTCTATTCAATGCTGATGAAAAAGTCCTAGATGGCATAGAGCAAATCACTGGACATAGGGTGGTAAACCACAAGGTCGATTTAGCGGATAGAAATGCTTGCCAGGATATGCTGGATGCTATCGGTCATGTAGACGGTATTATCCATTTTGCGGCTTTTAAAAGTGTAGGAGAATCAGTGGAAAAACCATTGATGTATTACAATAATAATATAAATGCGCAAATCAACCTCATGGACCTGGCACCTCGATACGGCGCTAAATTTTTTATTTTCTCTTCGTCATGCTCGGTTTATGGAAACCCTGAAGAGCTACCTGTGACAGAGCAGACACCTCTGCAAAAGGCAGAAAGCCCCTACGCTTTTACGAAGCAAATCGGAGAACAAATCATACAAGATTACAGCAAGGTCAACGATGACATGAAGTTTGTATTGTTGCGTTACTTCAACCCGGCAGGCGCACATGAGTCCGCCATCATTGGAGAAAACCCTATTAATATCGCCAATAATTTAGTACCGGTAATTACAGAGACCGCTATAGGCAAGCGCCCCCAGATGACTGTATTTGGCGATGATTATCCTACAAGAGATGGCAGTAACATAAGGGACTATATACACGTCATGGATTTGGCCCATGCGCATACATTGTCTTTGAAGTACTTAATCGATCATCCAGATGCACCGCAGGTAGATATCATCAATCTGGGCATAGGAGAGGGCGTTAGTGTCAAAGAGGCAATAGAGGCATTTGAGAAGGTGACCGGCCAAAAGCTCAACTATGTCATAGGTGGTCGCAGACCGGGTGATGTCATTGCCGTCTATGCAGATGCCACGAAAGCAATGAAAACCCTGGGCTGGAAACCAGATAGAGACATCGACGCTATCATGGACACAGCCTGGCGCTGGGAACAAAGGCGAACAAGTCAATCTTAGTGTGATTTCTCATAGTTACAATCCAATAAGATTAGACTCTATAAGGGGATCAATGATTTACAGTAATACTCAGGTAACATGCTCATATATTTACTTTTTGCAGCAACTTTGTTGTTTTATCAGCAGGATGTATATGCCTTGAGTAGTCCTGTATTTGTCAGTGACCCAATTCATTTCTATAGCCAAAACCGTGATCCTCACTCAGTGGATCTCAATGTTGGTGATGGTCAGATTAAAGGTTATAGGTATAAGAAAAATGAAACCGGGCAATGGACAGCTGTAGAGTCTGATACCATCAGGTTGGATGAGCCTTTTCTGATGAGAGCTCAGTGTACTCACGCGATTGGATCCAAAGGGGGGATGCCGACATGGATGATCAAGATCAAGTCTATAGAAAGCAAAAAGAAAGATCGCATGCAATGGTCTGCTGCTTGCGAACAGCCTAACTATTGTCAGTCTCAGCGCCAAAGTCAATTACTGGAAGGCAATGTATTTGAGTTTGAATGGATACCTACATCTGAGCATATGGACTACGAGTCCCATCTCGAATACATTCCACACCTTAATATTCTGCAATGGATGCAGACCTTACCCGAAGGACAGTATCAACTTGATTTACAACTAGGCAAAAAGAAAGTCCTGGCCAAAGGACGATTTATACTTATGATCAGCAACGATGGCAGATCCAAGCTGTGGGAATTGTTCGAGGCACTCTATTACGCTAAAGTGAATAAGGTCACTTTTCCCGTGCAATCTTGTCAGAATAAAATGAATTCCATAGAAAACCTGGAGGAACTTTCTCACTATGGAAAGATCATCAAGCTCGACTATGAGGTACAGGCATCCAATGTTATTGACTGGAGCGACCCGGGGCGGTCAGAGGATTTTATCTATGCGACCGGATACGGTATTTTTGACCGATTTGGCAGGTATGAACTCATTCCCCTCAAGTTTAGAAAGGTCAATGAAGACGATGCCTTTAGCTACTTTGGGCTGGGCGAATATGACTTCGACCTCAATTTTAAGTGCGATGGCACATCAGGTATTTCGCCTCGACTGTTGCGCTACGGCTTTGAGATGAAGAAGCACAATATTTATAATTGTTTACCCTGGTAGATTTACCATGTTTTATTTGATGTTTTGGGCATCTCCCTTCACTTCGTTTCGGGGCGCTACGTTACAGGGCTCCCTGGACGGTCGGCCTCAGCTTCATTATCATTACGCTGAGTCTGGCTCCTTGCGTCGCCACCCTTCCACATCGCTGATGCAAGACCAGAAAAAAACGACATTTTGAAATGCGCCCTGGAAGTTATTGTATAAATAATCCAAAAGCCCTGAAGGGTGACCGAATGGTGCAAAGCAAACGGGTTGACTAAACGTCAAGCCGATAATGAGGGAACTGAGCCGCCCTCGGCTCAGCGTCGACTGTTCCCTAATTTGACACCTATACTAAGACTTCTCTTCAAAGCAACAATGAAAGTATTGCCGACTCTGGCTCAGCGTCGAC
>SLDF01000149.1 GCA_007125435.1 Saprospiraceae bacterium | reverse complement strand
GTCATCATGAGAAATGGCGCCAACCTCCCCGTTTCCCGAAACAAAAAAGAGGACTTTATCAAAAAAATATCTAATGGATAGACCCAAATTATGCATTGAAAATTCGCAATGATGATTTCTGATGAACATGATGGATGTAGGTTCCTAGTTCATCAGCAAAGTAGCACCGGCCATGCTCATTCATCACAAATCGTCTCAATATAAGTTCTATATGCTCCAGCTCACTTCAAAAGTTATTAAAGGCAGCCTTTAGTATTATTGGGGCGTGCCCCCTTACTATCGTGCGGGGTCGGGCTATCCGTTTGTATTCCTGGCTGTCTCATGGGCAGTCACTAGCTGCTCTGTGGCTTCCGCTGGTCGCCCCAGCCCAGCTGTTCCTGCTTACCATTCGTCAGCCAGTCATATCACTTCTATCCCTCACGCAAAAAGCCAAGTACCATGGCTACGTCATATTAATCGTTTTTAATATAGGTTCAATCTCCCCTATGTTACATTTCTTTATATAATTCATTACTTTTGCGATCGAAATAATAAGAGAAGAAAAGAAGCCATACATTCATGAAAATATACAACGACGTATTAGCCACTATAGGCAACACACCTCTTGTCCGTCTCAACAAAATCACCAAAGACTTGCCGGGTACATTCCTTGCCAAGGTTGAGACATTCAACCCGGGACACTCCATAAAGGATAGAATGGCATTGAAAATGGTAGAAGACGCAGAGGCCAGCGGTAAGATAAAGCCCGGAGGCACATTTATTGAGTGCACATCAGGTAATACGGGGATGGGTATTGCTCTTGCAGCTGTAGTGAAAGGCTATAAGTGTATATTTACAACTAGTGACAAACAATCCAAGGAGAAGATTGACATCCTTAAGGCATTCGGGGCAGAAGTCATAGTCTGCCCTACTAATGTAGAAGCCGATGACCCGAGATCTTATTATAGCGTAGCCAGAAAACTAAGTGAAGAAATCCCTAACTCTTACTGGTTCAATCAATATGACAATCTCTCCAATACTGCCGGACATTATGAATCAACAGGTCCTGAGATCTGGAAACAGACTGAAGGAAAGATCACACATCTTATCGCCACGGTCGGCACGGGCGGTACACTATCAGGTACCGGTAAATATCTCAAGGAACAAAATCCAGACATTCAAGTGCTCGGTGTTGATGTATTTGGCTCTGTATTGAAAAGTTATCATGAGACCGGTGAGTTTGATACCAGTCAAATCTATCCTTATATTACGGAAGGCGTAGGTGAAGACATCATCCCGGCCAATGTCAATTTTGACATCATAGACTACTTCACTCAGGTCAATGATAAAGATGGCGCCATTATGGCACGCCGACTGGCCAGAGAAGAAGGATTATTAATGGGTTATTCAGCAGGCACAGTACTCCAGGGCGTAATACAGATGAAAGATCGATTCAAAGAAGATGATGTGGTTGTCATCATTCTTCATGATCACGGTAGTCGATATGTCGGAAAAATCTATAACGATGACTGGATGAGAAAAAATGGCTTTCTGGATGAATATATGACCACCAAACAGTTGCTAGAAAGAAGAGGTAAGCAAAAACTAATCTCTGTCCATGAAAACGCTTCACTTGATGAAGCTATAGGTCTTATCAAAGAGCATAAAGTTTCAGTATTACCGGTTTCATCAGAAGATGGCGACTGGGCTGGCTCATTAACAGACAGACAAATACTCGAAGGTATCGCACAAAAAGGCGGTTCATCACAAGAGGTCAAAGTTAAACACATAATGGGAGATCCTCTCCCTATCATTAGTAACAGCGTGACGTGTAATAACATTAAGGACTACCTATCTGAATGGTCAAATGCAGTACTGTGCAAAGATGCCTCTGGGGAGTGGCAAATCGTGACTAATCAAGATATTATTCACTATGCGCTTTGATTAATTACCAGACTTATGACAATAAAACTATATTTAGGTCTGTTTCTTATCCATATTGAAAACGATAGATTTCTATGAAGAAAATCCTTGTACTTTTCTTGTTTATAGTGGGTGTTTTAGAGGTAAAGGCGCAAGATGCTTTGTTTTCACAATTCTATGCCATACCAGTTTCGCTAAACCCAGCTCTTGCCGGTACTTATGAGGGTCGATACAGACTTGCAGGCGTCTATAGAGATCAATGGAGATCTATGCTCGAAGAGCCATTTACATCATACGGTCTGGGGCTAGACTTAAAATTCAATACAGATAGCAGGGGCATTTCTAAAGACTTTTTTTCAGCTGGTATTTATTTTCAGTCTGACCGCGCCGGAATCCTTGAGTACACGTTGAATCAGATGTTTATCTTGGGTTCATATCATAAGTCTCTGGACAATACAGGCACACAATTTATCGGTGGTGGATTCCAGATTGGTATGAACCAAAGAAATATAAACTTCGCAAATGCTACATTTCAAGATCAGTTTAATGGTATAGATGGTTATACGCTTGGCACACTTGAGCTTTTGCCGGAAAACAACTTTGCCCACTCTGACTTTGCAGCTGGTATCTCTTACATTAATGCACCCAAAAAAGGAACGAGGTTTTACGCAGGCGTTGCTGTTCATCACATTATAGGCATCAACAATTCACTTTTCTTCCGCGATCCGGACGTAGAGATAATGGGTCTGGGTGAGCGATACAATTTACCGATGAGAATCACGGGGCATGTTGCAGCATCTTTTCCTACGTATGATCTACTCCACATACAGCCAAGAGCTATGTTTGCTACTCAGGGTGGCTCATCCCATTTCAATGTCGGTACCATATTCAAATTCTTCTTTAGCAATTTGGAAAAGACCACCATGTACCTTGGTGTCTATTACCGTGGAGGAACTGGTGTAAATTCATGGGCAGCGGATACGCCTGGATTTTTAGTGGGCTATGGACTGGGAGATTTACAAATCGGCATGAGTTATGACTTCTCTGTCAATGCATTGAATCAATACGGTCGATCTCGAGGAAGCTTCGAGTTGAGCATTTCCTACTTTGGCTTTTATGAAGACGAAGATGACTTGTGTCCATCCTTCTAATACATTACTCAAAAAATCTAGCAACTCGACCTACTTGTCTTTTTTAGTATCCTCATTTACAGGATATACAATGCGTTCGTGGTGAATGCTCTTCATTAGTTTTTTAAAGACCCTTCTGCAAGACTCTAATTCATCAAAAGTCAGAGACGAGTGCTCCAATTGTCTGTCTTTCAGCTTATTATAAATCATCCTATCCACAAAATCATAAATGAGCTCTTCTGAGTTGAGGTCGGCAGTTCTAGATGCTGCTTCTATCGAGTCTGCAAGCATAAGTATGGTCTGCTCTTTACTTCTGGGACGAGGGCCTTTATAAGTGAAAATTTCAGGATGCTCCTCCCCTTCTTCACATTCCTTCAGGTGTTGTCTGTAAAAGTACTCTACTCGTGTAGTGCCATGATGTGTCTTTATGAAGTCAATGATGACCTTTGGAAGCTTATATTGCTTGGCCAGAACTACACCCTCTGATACGTGTCCGAGAATGATTTCAGCGCTTCTTTCGCACGATAAATCATTGTGTAATGATTCTGTAGCACCAACATTCTCAATAAAATAGGCCGGGTTGTTCATCTTACCGATATCATGG
The DNA here is from genome assembly GCA_007125435.1 of Saprospiraceae bacterium. GTDB lineage: Bacteria > Bacteroidota > Bacteroidia > Chitinophagales > Saprospiraceae > SLDF01. Next base: position 20,586 of record SLDF01000149.1, on the reverse strand, counting down.
TACAAAGCACCTGCCTTCACCATTAAACTATTGGCACCTATTTTCGTAGCAGCAGCCTCTGCCAGATTCGCCACTTGTATAGAGTGTTGAAAAGTGCCTGGTGCTTTGATCGATAATTTTTTTAGTAAGGGCTTATTAAGATCACTCAACTCTGCCAAGGTAATCGAAGATGTAAAATTAAAGATACGCTCTAGCAAAGGGATGAGGGGATAAGCCAGTAAAGTCAACACACCATTGACTATCAACCAATTGTAATTATTCCAATTTACTGAACCAAAAGCACCTTCTCTTATCAAAGAAATACTCAGATAGCCCAGAAAAAGTGAAGCTACGACCAGCGATATTGAGTAAAAGAACCTGGTCCAGTACCTCGTTTCTGTCTCGATTAATATAGCAACAAGACCGCCCAATACCATCACAAAGGCAAAGTCTAAGCCAATAGAACTGATGAAACTGGTCAGCAAAACCAACAAGATCAACGTTATAAAGGCTATGCTTTCGTTAAAGAAGTTTTTAATCACAATCGGAACTACACAAAATGGCAACATATAAACACTTAGTGATTCATTATTCTCTACCGCATATACCAGGTAACTAAATAGCCAAAACCACATGAGCAAGAAAAGCAACTCACTGAAATGTGCAAGTATTGTTCTCCTCTTGTAGTACAAATAAAAGAAGAACAAGCTCATGATCAATAAAGTGAAAAACAAATTGCCAATATACACTTCCCATGTGTTTCCTAAAATATCGGATTCTGCTATGAATCGCTCTTTTAGGGAGGTCAACATTAAGAAGGTTTCCTTGTCTATCATATTTCCCTTGCGGATGATAAGGTCACCTTTACTTACTTTCCCCCTAACTTTAGAGACATTGGCTAGATCTTGATCCAGGAACTTCTCTGACAACTCATCGTCATACCTGACATTGATATCCACTGATTGCTCAAGAATAGAAGATAGCTCCTGATTTGCGATACTTAAAAAGCCTTCCTCAAGCAGTTTTGACATTAATTGTCTAGCCTCTTGAAGTCTGTAGAAGTCTCGGGTGTCCCGCAGCCTCAGTAGGTTGTCTTTTTTAAGATAAATAGTGGGAAGGCTATCCTTTTTAATGACATCAAGGTCAAAAGATATTACACCTTTATCATAGATAGTCGTCAGTTGCTGGTCTGCCTTATCATTCAAGCGATTCAACATATCATTAAGATCCTGGCGGACAGAGTCTGACTCATTGGACCATGACATTGAAAAACTATTCAGTTGACTATTTAAAAAATTCCGCGAAGAGTGCACAGCCGCTGAGTCGTACTTAAAATAGGGAATGAAATCTCTTTTTACCTTGCCTTGTGAATCTTCAATTTGAGCGTCTGACTTCTTGAGAGGAAAATCATATGGCGCGTATAGGTCATCGTACTTCCATGTCTTCCCCACTTGAAACTTGTACTTAAAGCCTGACTGTCTGGGAAAGAACAAGCTGACAAGAACCGCGGTGACCAGAATCAAAATGACCTGGACATATAACGGCGTCTGTTTATTCCACTTATTAAAAAATTGAATCATGAAGTTAACACTCTACAATTGATGTTTTCCGGGCGTCCAGCTGATCTCCATGACCTCCAGACGCAAGGAAAAGTATCTGGCTAATGTAAATAAATAATCAGACAACCTGTTTAAAAAAGGTACTATGATTGAATGAATCTCAGATTGTCGCCCCAGACTGATGACTCTACGTTCAGCGCGACGGCATATGGTTCGAGCAACATGACAATGGGAAACCAACTCATGTCCACCTGGTAATATGAATGTTTTCAGAGGCTCCAACTCCATATCCATAGTATCGATAAGTGCTTCCAACCTTTTGACCAATGCTTCATCTAATACGGGTAACTGATCAACCTTGGAAGGCTGTGATGCCAGATGAGATCCAATATCAAATAGCACGGCCTGCACTTCTCGCAGCCTGTGGTCGACATTCAGCGTGGCACTTTTATCGGCGATAAGACCCAGATAGCTGTTAAGCTCGTCAACTGTACCATAGGCCTCAATCCTCGTGTCATCTTTGGGCAATCTTTCCCCACCAAACAATCCCGTCTGGCCTTTATCTCCTGTCTTCGTGTATATCTTGAATGCCATACTCTTCTTTACTTATTGTGATCCTGCCCCTGATTCATTTGTATAAGCCCTGCAAAAATCTGGAAGGCTCATGTAGAAATGAAATTGACACTTCGTTGAACACCTGAGGCTTTTCTACATTGACCACATGTCCGCACTTTTCTACGACGTAGAGCGCAGAGTTCTTAACCTGTTTGATCAAATTCCTGATGGGCTCCAGGAACATATGGTCTTCTTCTCCCATCACATATAGCGTCGGAATATTTGACTCCTTATTGTTCAATTCATTGAAAAGCGATGTCAGTTGGCTCGTCAACTTAAACCATCTTAAGAATTCTCGTTGACACAATTTCTGTGCTTCTCTTACAAATAAGTTTCGTGACTCTCGGTGAGATCGTGCCGGCATGATGACAAAGGCAAACAACCTATACAGCCACATGTATGGCATGATGTTTCTAAACATGCGACCCAGCCCCACCCAAAACCGAGACTTAAGATTGAGATAAGTGATGGCTCCGACAAGAATCATAGACTTGACACGTAATTTATCCATCTCTGCCATCTTCCTTACGATAATTGTACCCAAAGAAACCCCTATGAAGTGCGCCTCTCTAATTCCTATGCTATCTAATGTATCCAGAACATCCTGAGTGATGGACTCAAATGAATAGTCCCTTTGATCGTATTGATTGGCGACCTCTGCTGACTTACCATGACCTCGAAGATCTATGAGCAGTAAATTAAAATGCTCACTGTATTCTTTTATCTGCTTAAACCAAACAGCAGAACTCCCACCTGCTCCATGAATAAATACAACCCAGTCTCTAGTCGGGTCTTTTTCTATTTTTTTATAGTACAACATCGAATGTAATAACGTCAATTTTTAATCATTAGTTGCCAAATATACCATCGCTACCAGATTGACCTTCTCTCATACTGTTTTTTAAAGTCGTGGTATCGGTCAGCTGAATACTCCCCTTATCAACTCAAATCCTCCATAGAAAATAAAAAGCCAAACCATACCCTTCAAAAAGAAAAACATAAATACGAGGAAGGCAATTTTCCAACCTACTTCCCTGACGAAGCCTCTTATCCCTTTTTCTTTAATTATATTTCTGTAATACTTTAGACCTGTTTTTGACTCCTTCATTTCTATATTTTAGGGGTAGTCTGAAGTGCTTTTATTTCATTGCTCCCTTGCCAACATGCAACTTGCTCCTCCTGGCTCATAAGCTTTCTATCCGATTTCATTTGGTGTCAAATATAATGTAATTTTTGAGACTAAACTCAAAACGCCAACCATCCTTATGTCATTTTTGACTCTACATAAATTAAAGGGTGTTGAATTGCTTCCAGTGTAAGTCAATTCATCTGGGGTAAATGGTATATCGCATCCTTTTTCTACATGCTAATTTTAACCCGAATTTCAAGAGTTAATAAAACCGACAAAAAGAGCTAACCTTTTTGACAAATCAAGTGAGTCGTATTGAAAAGCACAAAAGCATAAATAGTGGATTACCAACATTATAAAAACAAGTTAGATAGAATTGTGCATTGGGAATCCGTAATGAGGGTTTATAGGGCAAAAAAAATGATGGTTTAATGAAAATGAGTCATAGTCACTCCTTCTAGACTGCCTCTAATACCCCACTAACGCCATCAACAGGCGGTCGGCAGGGGTTTTCTAATGCATAATTCGGGTTTAAATCAAAGGAACTCTATTTCATAATATGTGTTGAATGATTTTGCTTTCAAGCATAAAAAAGATTTTTTAAAGAAAGAAAGAAAGAAAGTAATTAATCATGTTAACCTCATCTGACTAAGTCACACCTTCAATTTCTTTTGAAGTCTTCCTAAATATTTACAGTAGATGAACTTGTCATGATGTTTTTATATGCACCATTCCAGAGGTCAATACGCTTCTGTAAAGATTCAATAGCCACTTGCTCAGCTTCTTTCCAAAATTCAGTATTTTCACCGCAGAGGTTTGCCGTCATTTGAAGTGCAAGATGACTATGATGATCACCATCAACTTCGATATGCCTCTCTAGGTAATATTTGAATATTGAAATACTATCAGGAAAGGTTTTATGAAGATCGTTGACTAATGAAAGAAACATTCCGGGAATTAAGTCCTCACGACCAAATGTAAACATCGATGACAGCAAATGATCTTTATTGTTTTCTATGTTTTTGAATGTAAACTTCACGAAATCTCTAACCTCATTTGGCGCTTCTGCTTCTGCTAAAGCAGCTTCTAAGTCTTTGCTGTCTTGCAAAACAGAAATGAACTTTTCAATTGGGGCAGTATCAGCTCCACATTGCTGCATGGCATCAAGATACATCTCAAAATGACTCTTAACATTACCTGCACTGTCTACGTCTGATTCTTCTCCAAGAACTATTTCATTGATGAGGCTTCTCGTCTCAGCCAAACCTTTAGGATACCAAGGTATAGAGGTACAAGTAAGATTATTTTGCAGTGATTTTAACAAAGACATAAAGTCCCAAACAGCATATACGTGATATTGCATAAATACCTTTAAATCATCAATATCATTAATTACTGAATAAACTTTATGATTGATTATTTCCTGTCTTAGTGGCTCAATTGATTTTGCTATTCTCTCAATTCCCTTTATCATAATTGTTTATAACTTTTATTGATTTTTTTTAACAAGCAAAACATCTTAAAGTTGACCTATCGCTAATTTAACTTTACAGACTGCCTCTGATTCAGTGAACCCTGATCACAAGAGGGTGCATTTCATTTTTTTGCTTTGGCCATCAACCTCCTATTGTCGTCAGAGGGCCACTATTTAGAGCCTAAAAACAGCCAACTTAATAGTCCCAAGCCTTACTCTTTTGAGCCATATCTTCAAAAAAACACTTACGAAGACAGGCTAAGCTAGATGCACCCCCCAAAGGCTAGACCGCTGCTCTACTTGATATTTTTAATTTACACTTCTTTCTTCATCAGTCATCTAGATTGGGACTATGCTTCATCTTCACAAGTCGTTTAATTCAAAATTCTCTAAGCTCCAACTCACTTTAGGGACTCTTAGATGTAGACAGAGAACTTTCAGGATGAGTTTAGGTGTTGAATTGGTTGCTTTTACGTCGTGTTGATTAGCCTTGGTTATCGGGATTGTTGTCTTGGAATATTTCAAGTGGTGTAAAGAAATGTCCATTAATACTTGAAAGTGTCCATACAGTATTCTTCTAGTCTAAACAGCGAAGAGCATGGAGTGCTCGTAGCATAAACAGCCAACGGATGCGGTAGCCGAATGCTTGCCTAAACAGCCGGAGTAAGGCGTTTGCCGAATGCAAGAGGAAACATAACACTTCTAACTACCAGCTAATAGCTAATAGCTTGTAGCTTGAAACTCGCAGCTAAAAACTCTCTCCCGCGTGTGAGGGATTAGTACCCATTTTATGCATTGGAAATTCGTAATGAGGGTTAAATATCAAACACATCTCAAAAATAGAAGGGTGTATTTCAAAATGTCTTTTTTTCTGGTCATGCATCAGCGCTGCGCAACAGTGGCGACCCTTAGGGAGCCAGACCGGATGGAACGAATGTGGAAGCCGGGCCGACCGTTTAGGGAGCTGTGAAGCATAGCGACCCGACGACGACAGGAGGAGGGTGATGCCCAAAGCGACAAAATGAAATGCCCCCAAAATAGAGTTAGGAATAAACAGTACAACCTTAATACAAATATTATTCCGCTATATCTTCATTTTACTGATCACTTATCCGTCCAAAGACATATTATTCAATCTTTTTAACATAAATACAACTTCAATTAACGAATTGATAGACAACACAAAGTATAAATTTAGCTTTATATATTTGAAAGTCAATCATAAACACTAAAAAAATAAAGCTATGATTAGAATAATGTTATTTCCGCTAATTCTATGTCTCATGTCGAGTTGCATGATTATCAAACAAGGCGAAGTCGGGGTCAAGCGAACCCTCGGAAAGGTCAATCCTACGCCACTAGATCAGGGTGCCAGATTTTACAACCCATTGAGTTCAGTCGTATTTGTCCTACCTACAAATCTTGTCAATAAAGAAGTCAAACTCCCTCTACCAAGTCGAGAAGGTCTAACTATTGATTCCGAAGTGTCCATACTTTACAGGATCAACAAGAGATTAGCACCACAAGTATTTGACGAAATAGGGATGTCTTACGAGGAGATCATCATCTTGCCTGTGCTGCGCTCTGCAGCAGCCGATGTCAGTGCACAATACTACGCCAAGGATATGCACAGCGGCGAGCGATCCACTATAGAGGCTACAATACAAGAAAATATGATGGACATACTGGGACCAAAAGGCTTCATCGTAGAGAAGGTACTTCTTAAGTCAATCATCTTACCTAGAGATCTAAGTGTTGCCATAGAGGAGAAGATGAGAGCTGAGCAAGAAGCACAGCGCATGGAATTTATCAAGCAAAAAGAAAGCATGGAGGCTGAGCGCATACTTATAGCTGCTACCGGGCAACAGCAAGCAAAAATCGCAAGAGCTGAAGGCAGTAAGCGAGTTGCCGAACTGGAGGCAGAGGGTAAAGCTAACGCTATTAAGATAACAGCCAATGCTCAAGCTGAAGCCAATAGACAGCTCTCTCAGAGTCTGACCGAGCAGGTGATCCGTAATAACCAAATAGAGGCATTCAGAAGCCTATCAAACTCTGAAAATAGTAAATTAATCATAACTGATGGGAAGACCCCTTTCCTAAGTTTGCCTGACAACTTATAAACATCTCAACTATGGAGCTGTCTCTAACGGGGCAGCTCCACTATGCCATTCAAAAAACGCTTAACGACATCAGAATGCTTGTCCATTAATTGCTCTGAAGAATAAATGATCAACTGTGCTGAGCCAATCGGATTGGAAAAGTAATATCCTTCATACTGTACAGGAATCTGCTCGTAGGTGCCCCTTAACCTCATGTATAAGACTTTGGTATCATTGACAGTCCTGATCTCCTTAAAAATGATGCGAATATCTGGAATAGCGCCCTGAGCATTTTCTATAGCAATGATCGGAAATGACTCTAGCGGAAACTCTACATCTTCGGAGATCAGCATGCCATATAGATCAGCTGATGGGCAGTACCACTCGTACTCAGCAAACTCATTGATGGTGTCATCATTAACTTCCCAAAGTAACGTATCCATCCAAATGCCTAGATTGAAAACTTGACTTTCATACATAAAATCCGCTTCGTCAGATTTTACAAATAAAGTCTCATTAATATCGAATGAATCCCTATTATCATCTCCATATGTCCAGGTACCATCATCATGTAACCATACCTGATCGCCATATGCTGTAAATGCTTTTTCCTGGGCACTCATAGCTTGTCCACATAGGAGCATTATCAGAATACAAAAAAGAGGACAGAAATGTATTGAATTGTTCATAGCTTATGGCTTATATCAAAGTCATCGCTTTGCCTCAATCCTGATGGTGTAACTCTGCAAAAAACCGCCTGTCAGAATTGTAATCAAAAAATCAGTAAATGTGTATCTGGTCGTCACTTGACAGTTGCCATCTGCAGGGGTATTGACACTGGTACGGCCAAGAGGGATAAGACCCCAAAAAATCCACAACTGTTTACCTGATGCATAGGTATAGGTACTACCGGATTGTTCCTGATATTGCCCCACACTGGTCTTCGTCACCATACATGACGACAAGAAGGACGCCATAAGAAATACAATGGAAAATCTAAGCAAAAGTGCTTTCATAGGTCATGATTTGAATAAAAAAAAGTTAATCAACTAGTGCATTGATGTCACCACTGCTAATAACAGACCCACTAATATAGCAATAATTCTCTTATACGAAACATGATGATGCCCTTCTCCGTCGACTTCGAATAAAATAGTCGTAGAAATGTGTAAAAATGCACCAATAACAATGCATATCAAAATGCGATAGCCTTCAGGTGTCCAAGTGAACAAACTGGCTGTATAAGCACCCGCAGGAGTCATCAGTGCAAAAATCAGTAGGGCCAAAATTAAATACACCCTCCTAAATCCCTCAGTCACAAATAATGTCCCTAAAGCAAAGGCAGCAGGGACATGATGAGCTACTATACCCCAAAACAATTGGGCCTGACTCGTATGATGATGGTGATGATGATCGTGACCATGGTCATGTAAGTGATCGTGAGCCATATGCTCAAATCCTTCTGACAACGGAAAACCCTCGATCAAAGAGTGCAAAGATAAACCGAGTAAAACTTGCAGTGCATAACTATTCTTATTGTCCTTATGATTGTGCATGTGACCATGCTCGACCCCTTTAGATAAATATTCCAATAAAAGCTGAATGAAAAAACCAGTCAATATAAATATAGCTGCACTTAGTGAACTTCCTGAATAGGCAACAGGCATCAAATGCATAAAAGTAATGCCCAAAATAAATGCTCCGGTGAAGGATAGCAACATTTTGAGTACGGACTTATTGTTTTTCTTAATTACTGTCGATAAGTAACCTGCACAAAAGACAACAACTACAAATGATACAAAGTGAAAAACACTCATCTATTGACATTTCGATTTTGAGGCTGCAAATGTCTGACTTTTAATCGGATTTTTGATTACCCCCGTTGAATAAAATTAGAAATAAGCTGCGAAAATCATAGGAAAACGCCGATTACAACTTTCTGTGGCAAATGTAATCGTTTTCTTTGTTTAAATGTAACATTGTTGCATTTATATTTTTAAATACTCCACACCCTCTGACTCCCATTTTTCTCTAAGGTACTTACCGGTGTAAGATGCTTCACAATGAACGAGGTCTTCCGGCTTGCCTTCGAAGACTAAATTACCGCCCTCTAGTCCTGCTTCCGGGCCAAGATCTATCACCCAATCGGCGCTCTTGACCACATCGAGATGATGCTCTACGACAACGACTGTATGGCCTTGCTCTATTAACTGATTGAAAGCAGCTAGTAGTTTTTCCACATCCTGAAAGTGAAGACCAGTGGTCGGCTCATCAAAGACAAAAAGAATCTTATCGGTCGTACCGGAGTGAGACAGATAAGATGCCAGCTTGACACGCTGAGCTTCGCCACCCGACAGTGTCGACGAGGATTGTCCGAGCTTTACATAGCCCAACCCTACATCGTCCAATGGCTTTAGCTTAAAATATATATCATTTCTATCCTTAAAGAATTTCAAAGCATCTTCTATACTCATATTCAGGACATCAAAGATATTTTTGCCTTTATACTCGACTTCCAGTATTTCCTTTTTGAAGCGCTGGCCCTGGCAGTCTTCACATGTCAGCTGGACATCAGCAAGGAATTGCATTTCGACGAGGATTTCGCCGTCGCCTTTACAGGTTTCACACCTTCCACCTTCGACATTGAAGGAGAATCGAGAAGGCTTGTAACCTCTGATACGAGACAATTGCTGCTTGCTGAATAAGTCCCTGATACCATCGAAGGCCTTGACATAGGTCACCGGATTGGAGCGACTGGATCGACCTATCGGCGACTGACCTATCATCTCTACCATGTTGACACTCTGGACATCTCCACCAATAGATTTCAATGTGCCGGGATGCCTTCCACTGAATTGGCCAATTTCCAGTTGAATAGCGGGCACAATGACGTCGTCCACAAGTGTACTCTTACCAGAGCCGGAGACACCAGTAATAACGGTCAGTGCATTAAGTGGAAGCGTGACATCTATATCCTTGAGGTTGTGCTGCCTTGCTCCTTGCACTAAGATTTTATTAGTAACCTTACGCCTGTGCTTAGGTGTTGCAATGAGTTTCTTATGATGAAGGTATTGCACGGTGAGGCTAGATGGATTCTTCTCGGGATCAGCCTCTCTGAAGTTACCGGCATAGACGACCTCTCCACCATGGCTTCCTGCAAGTGGCCCCATGTCTAGCAGATAATCAGCTTGTCTTATGATATCTTCTTCATGCTCCACTACTACGACTGTATTGCCCAGGCTCTTGAGCTTTTGCAGGACATTGACCAGCTTGATGGTATCTCTAGGGTGCAATCCGATAGAAGGCTCATCCAGCACATAAAGGGAGCTGGTCAGATTGCTGCCGAGGGTACGGGTCAGGTTGATACGCTGTATTTCACCACCACTAAGTGTTGATGACAGACGATCAAGGTGTAAATAGCCAAGCCCGATTTCATTCATAATGCCCAGTCGATTCGTAATCTCGACAAGTATACGAGAAGCGATTTGCGTATCGTGTTCAGAAAACTTCAGCTCCTCAAAAAACGTCATTAAATCCTTGATAGAGAGATTGACCAGATCAGCTATAGTGTGGCCTTGAATTTTGACATACATGGCTTCTTTTCTGAGGCGTCCTCCTTTACAGGTATGACAAGTGGTGCGACCTCGATATCTGGCCATGATGACCCTATTCTGTATCTTGTAGGATTTTTCTTCCAGCGCTTCGAAGTATTGATTAATACCGCTGATCTCATGATTTCCATTCCAAAGCAGGTCTTTTTCTTCCTGGGTAAGGTGTCTATATGACCTATGTACCGGAAAATCAAGCTTGGCTGCCAATCTGATAAATTGCTTTTGCCACACAGATGCCATTTCACCTTTCCATGGAGATACGGTGCCATCATATACAGATAATTCAGGATCGGGAATGACCTTTTCTTCGTCAATACCGATGACCTTACCATATCCTTCACAAACCGGACAAGCCCCGAAAGGGTTGTTGTAGTTGAATAGTTGAGGTGCCGGTTCTATAAACTCTATGCCATCTAGTTCAAATCTATTATTGAAGGCCACCTCCTCCCCCTCTAATGAAACAATGCACGAACCAAAACTCTCGTCAAATGCTGTCTGTACAGAATCCGCCACTCGTTTTATCAGTTCTTCATCATCAGATTTTACAATAAACCGATCTATCAATATCCGATATTCTGCATCATCGACTGTCTTTAGTTTTCTATTGAGCTCACGCCCGCGCTCATCCAGATGATCTTGAATGTCAATGAGACCTCCATCGTACAATAATCTGGTATAACCTTTTTGTACCAATAAGCTAAGCTCCTGAGCAAGCAATCGGTCGGGGTAGTGTTTTTGCAATGGAATATAGAGATAGCATCTCGCACCTTCCTCCAGGCCTCCGATATGATTGACCACATCAGTGACCTGGTGCTTCACAACTTCATTACCGGACACAGGGCTAATAGTCTTTCCTACTCTGGCAAACAATAGTCTAAACAAGTCATATATCTCAGTCAGTGTTCCGACTGTACTTCTCGCATTACTAGTGCTTACCTTTTGCTCCACAGCGATGGCAGGGCAAATACCTTTTATGAAGTCCACCTCAGGCTTCTTCATGCGATCCATGAACTGCCTGGCATATGAGGATAGGCTTTCGACATATCGTCGCTGTCCCTCAGCATAGAGTGTATCCATCGTAATAGTCGATTTACCACTTCCTGACACACCACTTACCACGATCAGGTTGTCTTTGGGGAGCTTTATCTCAATGTTTTTAAGGTTATTTGCCCTCGCCCCTTTTATATGTATGTATTCCAATATATCCAGATTTTCACTATGTAACAAAAAGTCTCAAGTTTTGATCATGCCACTTTCTCAGCTCGCACCTGCGCTTTCTCCATGGTACGACCAGTTGATAGACGACACTATTGCGTTATCAGCATTAAGCTTAGACGAGGACCAGGATATGATGCATATCGAGTGAGGTTTCCTTGCCGGCCGCAAAATTATAGCTAAATTATATCATACTCAAATTAATATAGTGGTTAACCCACTTTTGATGCGAAGATTCTTATCCCTACTCAAAATAGATGTTTCATAGACTTCCTTGCGAGAGCGTTTAAGTACAACTGATAGGTTTTGTGTATGGTTTTCCTCTTTGGGCATCACCCTCCTCCTGTCGTCGGCGGGTCGCTACGTTTCGTGGCTCACTATTCGTTCGGCCTCGAGTCCGCTATCGCTTCCTCGAGTCTGGCTTCGCATACGCTACGCCACCACTGCACATCGCTGATGCAATCACAATGTATCCGATCTATTTTAAGGTGGATATTCACTTGAAATCTATTAAACCGCGGAATATTAAGCACACATTAAAAATTGGCTTACCGATCAATAAAATCCTATTGAGGCTCAAAGGTCAAACGCTGACCATTTGTAGATATCTGGTCAGAGAGGATGCCAATCTTCATGAGCGCTTGCTCAGAGGCCATTTGTTCTGCTGACTTTTTATTGAAGTCGTCTCCATTGCCATACTTCTCCCCGTCGATGACCACTTTGACTTTGAAGCGGTCTCTTTTATCCATTTTATACTTGGATACGAGTTCGTACTCTACTGTCTTACCATTTTTTTGGCAGTACTCAAGAAGCTGACTTTTAAAGTTGTCATTGGTCGCTTCTAGTTCGTGGATATCGAGCATCCTTCTCAGGATATTTTTGACGATAAACTTTTCTGTTTTAGCATAGCCTCTTTCCAGATAGATGGCACCTACCAGGGCTTCTACGGCATTACCCAGCATGGACTTGCTGAGCTTTGTACTGTTCAACTCTTTGAGCAGGAAGGCAATACCCATTTTCTGACCGATGTCATTTAGGGTATCTCTTTTTACAATTTTAGACCGCATCTGTGTGAGGAAGCCTTCATCATCTGAAGGGTACTTTTTATATAGATAATTGGCGACTACAGAAGACAAGATCGCATCGCCTAAAAACTCTAACCTTTCATTATTATTGAGCACATCCTGAGCCTCAGGATGAGATTTGTGATAAAACGCCAACTTAAAGCAATCGAGATTTACAGGTGTAAATCCGGTAATATCTTTTATGTGTCTGGCTAATAATCTGTCAGATGAAAGATATAGGTTATAAAATTGCCGGCTGAATCTAAAAAGCCCCATTATCTATTAAGTTGCTATTGCTCAAATGTAAAGATTATTATTCATATTTTTTTACTATGACCGATGAATTGTGCCCTCCAAAACCAAATGTATTGCTCAATGCGGCCTTTATTGGTTTTACCTGTGCCTCATTGAAGGTCAGGTTTAATTTATTATCAATATCAGGGTCTTCTGTAAAGTGATTTATAGTCGGTGGCACATAACCGTCTCTAATGCCCAATATACAGGCAATGGTCTCAATAGCTCCCGCTGCACCAAGCAAGTGCCCTGTCATGGATTTGGTGGAGCTGATATTTAGCCTATAAGCATCTTCGCCAAAGACATTTTTGATGGCTTTACACTCTGCTATATCTCCGAGAGGTGTAGATGTACCATGTACATTGATATAGTCAATCTGACTAGTAGTCATACCTGCATCCTTGAGCGCCAGTAACATGACATTCTGAGCACCAAGTCCGTCAGGGTGCGGCGCAGTGATGTGGTGCGCATCAGCAGTCATTGCGCTACCGCCGAGCTCTGCAATGATATTTGCCCCTCTCTCCAGGGCGTGATCCAACTCCTCAAGTACTAATGCCCCAGCGCCTTCACCGAGTACGAAACCGTCTCTATCTTTATCAAAAGGTCTGCTAGCTGTTTTATAATCATCATTGCGCTCTGACAGGGCTTTCATGGCGTTGAAGCCGCCAACACCTGATGCTGTGACTGCTGCTTCAGAACCACCGGTAATCATGACCTTGGCTTTGCCCAATCGGATGTAATCTATACAATTAGCCATGGCATGCGTCGAAGAAGCACAAGCAGATACCGTAGCATAATTGATACCCCTAAAGCCATACTTTATAGAGATATATCCAGCAGCTATATCAGAGATCATTTTAGGAATCATGAATGGATTATACCTTGGCGTGCCAGAACCGTTAGCAAAGTCGTTGATCTCTGTCTCGAGACTTTTAAGACCACCTATGCCTGAACCCCAAATCACGCCACACATGTCTTTATCTACTTTCTCAAGATCAAGCCCTGCCATCTCCATTGCTTCTGCGACTGTATACATGGCATATTGCGTGAAGAGGTCCATCCGACGTGCATCTTTTCTGTCCACTCTATCCTCAGCATTAAAATCCTTGACTTCACAAGCGAAACGCGTTTTGAATTGAGACGCGTCAAATTTTGTAATAGGCGCAGCGCCACTGGTTCCTGAGCGCAGTGCAGCATTGTAAGATTCAATATCATTTCCAATAGGTGTCAATGCTCCTATCCCCGTTATGACTACTCTTTTCATTCAATTACCTTTGATTAAAAAAATTATAGATAAAGTAAGACAAGCTGTCCATAGAAACAAAATCAACTTGCTATGCCTTCTTTAAGACCTCGAATATTTGGCCATCTCATATGTCTATCCAATTGATAACTTCAAACCTCTTCTTCCTTTTAATGGAAGTGTTATGATGTAAAAATACAATTGTGATATGTCGATTTATCCGCTTAAAAAAGAAAACCCTGTTTTCACATATCGGATGATTGACAAGATGCTAATTTATAAATTTTATTTTTATTTGCGTCATTGACCTGATATTTAGCGCAAAATATGGATCAAGTCTCATCGCAAGATCAATAAAATAGCCTTTGTACATAAAAAAAGCACCATCCTTAATTAAAAGAATAGTGCCTTTATGTCTTTTGGTGCCTTAATTTAACACCGCTTGATTAAGCGTTCTTTTCTAAATAAGAAACAGCGTCACCAACAGTTTGTATGTTTTCAGCGTCGTCATCAGGAATAGTGACGTCGAATTCTTTTTCAAACTCCATTATTAACTCTACAGTGTCTAATGAATCCGCATTGAGATCATTGATAAAATGGGCTTCATTTGCAACTTCTGATTCGTCGACTCCTAGTTTGTCAACGATAATTTGCTTTACTTTTTCGGCAATATTTGACATAGTAATTTATTGTTTTGTTACCAATTGTTCCGCAAAGAACGGTATTCAACACATGTTTACCAAAAAAATATTTGACTTTTTGCACACCCTACGACCAGGCATACTTACAACTCATTGATTAACTGTTTATTAAAAACATGCTATGAGGTTGTATGTAACCATTGAGAGTGGGTACGAGTAAATTGTTTTCTATAAGATACAAGCTAATACAGTTGAAGCTAATGCCACAGTAAGTAATAGCAGCCAACATCACCACATATATTTCCTCTTCGAGATATTTCAGTGTGTACACTGAAACTGTTTTTACACATCGAATTGCATCAGCGATGTGCAGTGATCAAGAGCGATAGCGAGTGAGTCCGTAGGACCGAGCGAATAGCGAGTCACGAAACGTAGCGAACCGACGACGACAGGAGGAGGGTGATGCCCAAAGCAACAAAACAAAAATCACGCAGCCCTTTGATCAGAATCTTAAGCTGAAACCTCCAAGAACATTTATGCCATATGTCGGATAATCAAACCATCTTCTCCAGCGATTAGAGGCCAGGTTGTTGAGGTGGGCGAATATTCCAAAGTTTTTATTGATCATATAGTCTGCGCCAACGCTGAGATCAAATAAGGTGTTTAATCGCTCTGCCTCACCGGTCACTGTCGGCGCCCAAAGGCCATTCATATAATATATCTCAGTGGTCAGTCTAAATTTTTTGTCAAGGCTGTGGTAGGCGACACTTAGATTACTTTCAAGATCAGGGATTTGCCAGGCTCTCTCCTGCTGAGCAGGACTGAATGCATTATACCCAAGTGTAAGTCCGACTGTCACCTGATCCATCCATGTAGATTGAATATTACCTTTAACATAAACCGTATTAACGGAGTCATAGAGGACTAAAAACTGCTGAGGCGTCTCAAAGTTTGGTACAAAAAGTGCCATATCCTGCATGCTTTTGTACCCGGCTTTGACTTCGTATTGAATATTCTCTAGCATACCAAAAAAGCCTCCATAGTAGTCAAGAAATGACGTGTTGCGCAGCCTTTCCAGACCGGGCATTAGAAAGGGGTTGTACTGGGTGAGATTTCTAAAACTGTTTTTATGAAAATCTCCGTTGGCGCCGGCCATAATATTAAATGCACCATCAGCTAATAAAATAGAGGCCTTTACGTCAGGGAAGAATGAAAATTCATCTTCGTGGGATGCTATCCTAACCGCAGCTCTCAACTGAAAGACATCGCCCTGAAATGCCGCACCGGGTACAAAGAAAAAGTTATTCAATTGAAACTGATCAAAACTTTCCAGATCTTGACTGTAAGAACTTAAGTCAGTGATAATCTCAGCAAAAACTGGATGTTTACCGTCTAGGTATTTCTCCATTCCAAGTCTTATCAATTGACCGTTTTCACGTCCACCTAAATTGTCACTATGTGTGTAAAAGTCAAAATTTGCCCAATAATTAATATCCATATCATTAGGCACTGAGTTTCTGATGGATATTTTTCCATCGAACGTATTGAACCGTCTCCTGGCCTCATCGGCTGTAAATGTTGTATCCTCATTATCATACCCGTAGAAAAACACATCATCAAGGCTATACTTGACCTGTCCACCAATGACTACGCCTTGATCAAGGAAGTAATTGCCTTTGAGATTAAGGTCATTGTCCATGAAGCGTTGGTTTTCGACATTATTATCATTAGCAGAATGGTGCCTCAGGTGGCCGGTAAAATTAAATTTATCTGAGCCGGTAAAATAGCCAAGCTCAGCATAAGGAGACAATGGATAACCAAACCCACCTCTCAAAAAACCATTATAGGGTTCAGGTAGTTTTTCTGAAGACATCGCCAAAGGTCTTATTTCAGGAGCTTCATAAGAGATTTTAGCTTCTGAAGGTATGAGCTCATAAGTATAGCTCCTGTCTTTCTTATCTACCACCGGCCTTGGTGCATTGATTAATACTTTGTCAGTATCCGCTAGCCTTGCCTGAAATGATCTTACTACTTCTACCTGGCCGGAAGGCAACTCTTGGGCCTTTGATGTAATGTGTATACAAACCAGCAAGAATACAATGGCAACTATCCAAAATGCATATTTCTTATTCATAGAGCTTATTCGGTTTTTCTTATTTTATTTGATAGGCTTTTACTTACCTGTTGTTTGATTGAATTTCTAACCTTATTTAAATCGTACTTTTTTTGTTTAATAATCGTCAAAATCAATTTCATCATCGTTGGTTCTTCGACCATTCCTGTCCTTACCTTCAAGCTTTATGACCTCTTTTAGTTTTGACTGCGCTTCGGTTTTTATTTCGACGTCATCACCGGAATAGTTTTCAATAACTACCTCTAGGGCAGCCCTGGCATTGATCAGGTCATTGGTCTTGACATAGATGTCGGATAATAGTATCAGAGACTTAGCTACAAAGTCAGCATAAGCTGCACTTTCTGACATGACTTTACGAGCCTGGTCTTCAGCTTTTTCATATTCACCCTGATCGTAGTAGATGACTGCAATCATGTAACGAGCCTCAGCTGCGACTATATTATTATTAACCTGTTGGATAGAACCGTTAAAAGACTCTAAAGCTTGTAGGTGATTCTTGCGCTCGTAGTGCACCTTACCTGCAATGAAATAGGCCAATGAGCGATTATCTGCGCTGGCTCTTGGATTTTCAATGATACTTCTTGTTAACTTTGCAGCTTCACTGAGATCATTCATACGGTAAGCACTTCTCATCGCACCTAGCTGGGCGTCAAATCGGAGATTTTCATTAGTGGTAGCATCAATCAATTGTTTGTAAAAAGTGAACGCTCTTTCAAAATCTCGCTGATCATTATATGATATGATAGCAGCTTTTTCTAGAGATCTCGCCAGATAAGGCGTGCGCCCTTTGTCAATGATGCGCTCATAATTGGCTAATGCATTATCATACTTGCGAAGTATGAGGAAACACTCTCCCTGATTATAGAGTGCTTCTAATACATAACCACCATTGGGAAATTTAGCGAGGTAGTCGCTGTAGGCATCAATGGCTCTTTCATAGTTCCCATTTTCAAATTGTACTTCCGCTACTCTGTATGATAGTGAGTCTCTGGCATCTCCTTTTACGGCATAGCCAGGTAAGCTTTCTAAAAAAGCAAAATATGCATCAGACTGTCCGAGGTCTGCAACGTATATTTCTTCGATAGCGGCTATGGCATCCTCTCCCTCCTGTCTAGTTGGATTGTTGTCGAATACAGATTTGTAATACTTGAGGGCCTGCTCTTTTTGCCCGGCATTATACGACAGTAATCCCAGTTTGATATAACCCTGATTGACAAGGTTACTTTTGCCTTTGTATTGGTTGACCAGTCGGGTCAAGGCTTCTTTTCCCTTGCCTGGCTGCCCTACTTCTTCATATGCAAAACCAAGCTCATATAAGGCGTCACCAGCATAGGAAGAGTTTGGCTGTGTGCTGACCAGATCTTCAAGGATTGATATTTTTCGACTTGTATTCCCTTCGAGACCGGCTATGACTCCTTTCTGAAACATAGCATAATCAAACCCTTCAAACCTTCCACTTATAGCCTCATCGTAGTATCTAGTAGCCTCTCTATATCTGTTTCTACTAAAATGGCAATCTCCAGCCCTCATAGTGGCATCGCCAAGTATGTTTCTGGTAATTAATGGGTCATCTATCTCCAAACTAGCCGCTTTGATTTGCTTTATGGTTTTTTCAAAGTAGCCGAGTGCACTGACGTAGTCATTTTGCTTAATGTAATTATATCCTTGTGCATAATTAGCAAGGGGCACCAGCGATGGATCGGGCAATTCGCTCACAGTACCGGCTAGAGTGAGAAACGAATTGTAAGCTGACCGGCTCGCCTGAAAGTCCCCTCTCCTATGCAGCATTTCTGCCGTCCAAAAAGCAGCCATGGCCTTCAGTTTGGCATCTACCGGATAGATATTAGACTTTTCAAACAAGGCCTTTGCTTTTTCAAAGTTGCGATTATTAAACTCTAATAGCGCTTGATTAAAGGTGATTTTTTGATAGGCTTCCTTTAGCCTCGCAGTAGGATTATTGATGCCTTCTATGATATCTATCGCATTCTGAAAGTCACTTGTATTAACCAGAATATCGGTTATCACCTCTTGTACATCTGCATAATAAGGTGAACTCTGGTCAAACATTAGTAAAGCCTGGATGGCGTCTCGATCTGCACCCAGTTCTGCTGATAATTTGGCATATTGAAACAATGCATTCTCAGATATATCCTCGCGCACCTTCATATTTGCTGCTCGTGCAAAAGATGATCTTGCAGCAGGTTTGTCTCCAGTGCTAAGCTGACAATAACCGAGGTAGTAATTGGAGAGCTGACCAATCTCACCCTCATCCCTTGCAGACTGTATGAAAAATCGCGCTGCCTTTTCACAATCTTTGACCATGTAATTGACATATCCAACTTGATACAGCTCTTCTTCTGACATCCGTCTATTTCTCTCTGCTGATTCATTAAGAAATGGCAGTGCTCTCGCATAGTCACCTCTTTCGAAATAGGCCTGGCCCACCATCTGTCCTATCTCCATAGACCTTTGAATGCCACCTTCGTTTAGCACCTGCTCTCCATACCTGATCACTTCGTCAAAATCGCCTTGAGAGAAATGAATCGATACGATGTAGTACGGCACCTGAACCTTGTACCTCCGAGATCCCGAAGCTGCATTAAAACCATCAATAGCATCCCTAAAGTTATTCATATAGTAGGATGACATTCCGTAGTAGTAATTGGCAGGATAATAGTATATAGTCTTCTCATTCCTGATAGAAGAAAAAATACTTTTCGCTGTGCTAAACTTCTTCCTTACAAAATATCCATATCCATTCTTAAATCGCACCTCTACCCTCTCTTCTGCCGAGAGACCAGCACTTTCTATTCTGGCAAAATAGCTACCTGCTTCTTCATACCTACGAGCGGCATAATGATAGTTGCCCAACTCATACAATGCCTTATTAACTAATGGGTTGGATGAGTGATTCCTGATAAAATCATTGAGTATCACCTCTGCTCTCGGGTCACTCAGCCTGAGGGCAGCAATGCCTTGCATCAGCTCTGTCTTGACCTTCAGCACTTCGGTTTCATTGTCCCCGGGAGTGATCATCCTGTTTTGCGAAGCATCAAATTCTTCTCTGGCCTGAGCGTACAGCTCTTGATCAAAAAATGCCTGACCGCGCTTGTAGTGAAGCAAAGCCTCCTGATATACAGAAGTACGCTGGGCGCTCAACCCTCCTATGCTGATTAATAATGTAATTGTCCACAAAATGACTTGCTTGACCATAGACGTTCGTTATGATTATAAAGAAAAGAAATCAGATTCGTCAAGGCACACTTCCGGCATACCTCTTTCTATTCATGAGAAAATATCTACAAATGTAAGGCTAGTTTATATATAAAAAAAGTTTTATATGTAGGTAATTTGTTGCTCTGGCGAAGTTAGTCGGCAAACCACTCTATTTTTGGTGTTAAACCCGATTTATGCATTAGCGATTTCTATTACGGCTTAAAATCGACGAAGGAGATTCACGAACACAAATAAAGAAAACAAAAAGGCGTGAGTAAATGGCTTCAAAATAAGGCGCTTTGCTTGATTTCGC
>SLDF01000171.1 GCA_007125435.1 Saprospiraceae bacterium | reverse complement strand
CTACGCGACCGATGAAGCAGGAAGTATAAAGTAAAATTATCAAGCAGTGCAGCGGTCTAGCCTTTGAAGATGGCATCAAGGGTAGCCTGACTCCGTAAGTATTTTTTTTCGAAGAGATTGCGCAAAAGAGCAAGACTTGGGGTCATTAAGATGGCTGTTTTTAGACTCTAAAAAACGACCCGACGACGACAGGAGGAGGGTGATGCCCAAGGCATAAGTAAACAGATCTATAATTAACTTATCATCCGGCAAAAAATCAAAACAACTACCAGGAAAAGGACAAATTAATCATCATTAATCCACTGGCTTGTAGGCAATGGCTTTAATCTCAATGAGTAGATGCGGATGGGGCAATTGGTGAACAGCCACTGTGGTCCTGGTCGGTCCATTGTAATCAAAATATTCGGCGTAGACCTCATTATAGCCGCCAAAATCATTCATATTGACAAGAAAGCTAGTCACATCTATCACATCTGAGAGATCTGCTCCAACGCTGCTCAAAATACCTCCGATATTTTCTATCACTGCGCGAGTCTGTGTGCGAATGTCAAGATTGGTCGTGCCCATCTCATCGACTTCTACGCCGGCAAATGTATTATCGGGTAGTCTAGAGCTGGTGCCGGAGACAAAAATAAAATCCCCTACCCTCTTGACATGTGGAAACTTGCCTCTGGGGCGGGCTTTGCCTTCTATGAGTTTTGATGATACTTTTTTATCAGACATGAATCTATGGTTTTACTTTCTTTTTTGAATAGCGTAATAAGCAATGGAGGCAATCAAAAAGGCCTGAATGATCAGAACTAAATATGTCATATAGATAACGGACCTGCTGCGAACTATAGAGATACCGGTCGTATCCTTTGGCACCATATAGCCCGGCTCCAGATCAGCACTGTAATGACCTAGTGTCGACAACTCCATGATGACAAAAGATAAGATGACGACTAAAATAGTATTGATGATAATCAGGCGCTTTCTTCGTTTTTCGGTTTCATCAGTCATAAGCTGTTGTTATATGGTAACTTGTTCTTCTATCTGATCAACTAAAGTCTGGAGATCAATACTGTTGATATCACTGACATGTCGACAATAATCGAGCAAAAATGCATCTTGTGCACGTCCTCTAAGCATGGCTTGTCTGTATCCTATGCCCTTTCTAAAAGTCACTAAGGCATACTTAGAGTTGTAGCGGTCGGGCATTTCTTTTTCGAGCCGTTTTTCAAGCAGGACCTTTTTCTGGAAGAGTTCGTCTCCTGAATGGTCTCTCATTTCGTAGAAATTATCGACGGCTAGATCAGCTATAGCATCCGCATCAGGCTTGCGTCGGGTCTCAAAAGCCGATAGGATACTTGCCCAGTCTCCATGACCTTCTTCCATGATGCTATTGAGCACATGTACATCTTCGAATGAAGCATTCATCCCCTGTCCGTAAAAAGGAACGATGGCATGAGCAGCATCTCCTAGTAACACAGATTTATCCTCCATGCGCCATGGATAACACTTGATGGTACCCAAACTAGAACTTGGATTGGTCATAAAGTCTTGGTCAAAGTCAGGCATATGGGCATATGCATCCGCGAAATACTGCTTAAAATACGAGCGGGCCAAATCTAAATCTCCGTCAAGGGCGTCTAGGCCATTCTCACCTTTGAAGTCTTGAAACAATGTCACGGTAAAACTACCATCTAAATTGGGCAAAGCAATAAGCATGTGGCTACCTCTAGGCCATATATGTAGAGCCCCTTTATCAATTCTAAATCCTCCATCTTCTGTAGGTGGAATACTTAGTTCTTTATAGCCATGTGTCAGGAAACTCTGAGAAAAATCAAAGCGAATGCGATTACTATGCTTCATCATAGCTTGACGAACGGCAGACCCGGCGCCGTCAGTCCCAAAGATCACATCAGCCTTATCTTGAACCCGCTCATTCGTCAATATATTAATAAACCAAATATGACCCTGATCGAAATCGACATCCTCACACTGATGATCAAAGAAAAATCTGATGTTACTGAAAGTGCTGGCTTTGAGCAGCAATGCCTTGTTCAAGCCGCCCCGTGATATAGAGTTAATGTACTCTTCTGCTCTACCACTGTAAGGGAAGAAAGCTTCATGACCCTCTATGTCGTGTATCATCCTACCCCTCATAGGTATACCTTGCTCCTTAACCAGATGTCCCATATCTACCATCTCAAGAGCTTGAATGCCTCTGGCAGATAAGGCAAGGTTAATAGACCGCCCTCCTACAAATTCGGCCTTGCGAATATCGCCTCTACGCTCATATACATGAACTTCATAGCCCTTTGAGGCTAGATTGACAGCAAGTAAAGAACCACAAAGGCCGGCACCTACAATTATTACTTTTTCCATATTTAAAAGATGTGAATGCGCAATACTGCATAGTTAACAAATTAAACGCCAATGGTTCAAAATTAAAACATGGCTAACTTGAGCAATTCTACAAAGCGAGCAATGTCCTCATAGCTATTGTAGAGAGGTGCAGGAGCGATCCGTATGACATCAGGCTCACGCCAATCTGCTATCAGACCACCTGCAGTCAGCTTCTCGTAAATCTTGCGATCTCCTGACTTGACACGGATAGATATTTGGCAACCACGCTCATCTAGCTCCAGAGGCGTGATGACTTCTATACGGCCACCAACTAGAGGCTGTAATAGGCTCAGCAAAAACTGCGTCATATTTTCTGATTTACGTCTAAGAGATTTTATCCCTCCTGCTGCTTCAAATATGTCTAATGAGGCCTTGAGACATGCCATCGGTAAAATGGGCGGATTGCTAAGCTGCCAGCCTTCGGCACCGGGCAATACTTTAAACTCAGGCCCCATTTTGAAACGATCGGACTTATCGTGTCCCCACCATCCTGCAAATCGGGGTAAGCTATCGTCCTCACTGTGTCGCTCGTGAACAAAGCAACCTGATGTCGCACCCGGACCGGCATTCAGGTATTTGTAGCTACACCATGCGGCAAAGTCAGCACCTACATCGTGAAGATCACAGACAATGTTACCAGCTCCATGAGCCAAATCAAATGCAACTTTACAGCCATTATTGTGCCCCACTCGAGTTATCTCTTTCATATTGAAGGCCTGCCCTGTATAGTAGTTTACATTACCCATCATGATCAGTGCAGTACTACTGCCATGCTGATTGATGGTGTCCAATATATCGACAGTACGTAAAGTTGACTCGCTTTCTCTTGGCTCCAATTCAATCAATGCTTTGTCAGGGTCGTATCCATGAAATTTGATCTGAGACTCTACAGCATACCGATCTGACGGAAATGCGCCTTTCTCTATAATGATCTTGAACCTGTCTTTTTCCGGACGGTAAAAACTAACCATCATTAAGTGCAGATTGACCGTGAGACTGTTCATAGCCACTACTTCATGAGGCTTGGCACCTACTAAGTCTGCCAATTGGTCGGTGAGTATTTCATGGTAGGGCATCCAAGGATTACGCGCTTCGGTATGAGCCTCCACACCCATCAGTTCCCAGTCCTTCATGACCTCTTCTACATATCTACGAGCCGTTTTGGGTTGCAATCCCAATGAGTTCCCACAAAAGTAAATATAAGGCTCTCCACTCTTCTGCACAGGCAAATGGAACTGCTCCCTGAAGGACGCTAATTCATCTTTTTCATCCAGGGCAATGGCCTCAGCTATAATAGTATTCATATTATTTTCTTCTTCTCTTTAAAAAATTGTCCTCATAAGGTCAAAGTGCCCTCATCTAATCGGTGATAATAAAAAAATCAGCCTTTGATGAATAAGCTTTTGTCTACACCAAGCCACTCCAGTGCATTATGACCTAATAGCTTTTGCTTTTTATCATCAGTGTAGTCCATAGCGTGTATCAATTGCCCGGGTTCTAACTCTCCCAGCGGAAATGGATAATCTGTTCCCAGAGCGACTTTGTCCTCTCCTACCAGACTTACTATATAATCAAGCATCAATGGGTCATGAACCAAAGAGTCCAGATAAAACTGTCCAAGATATTCTCTGGGATTATGATTATTGTCAATGGCACATAAGTCCGGCCTGACATTAAAACCATGTTCTATTCGTCCTATTGTAGCAGGAAATGAACCACCGCCATGAGCAAAAGCCACTTTCAATCCGGGGAACTTTTCAAATATACCGCCGAAAATCATCGAACAAATAGCCAATGACGTCTCAGCAGGCATGCCGACCAGCCATGGCAGCCAATACTTGGTCATTTTATCTTTGGCCATCATGTCCCATGGATGGACGAAAATGGAAGCACCCAACTTTTCAGCGGCCTCATAGAATTCATACAATGCAGGATCATTTAAGTTCCAATCATTGATATGAGATCCGACCTCCACGCCTGCGAGCCCCAGTTCGTTTACACATCGCTCCATCTCTTTAGCCGCCAAGGCAGGATCTTGCATAGGCAAAGTACCCAACCCAATAAATCTATCGGGATAACGCTCCACGACAGATGCAATAAAGTCATTGAAATACCTTGATGTATCCAGTGCGTGTGCAGGCTCGGCCCAATAATGAAACAAAACAGGGATTATTGATAGCACTTGCACATCTACATGATGATGGCTGCAGTCTTTGAGTCTAAAGTCCGGGTCCCAGCAATTAGCCTGTATTTCTCTGAAGAACTGATCATCAATCATCATTCTCGCACAGCAAGGCTTGTGGTGGTCCAAATGAATAAAGCCTGAATAGCCAAACTTATTTGCCCACCGTGGTATATGTTCCGGTAAAATGTGCGTATGAATGTCAACAGTAAATAGTTTTGACATGTGTTTCATGTTTTATTCGATCCTACAATTGGATACAAATTTATTCAATCACAAACATTTTACGCAATGAAGAGCCAACTCCTTCCGAAGAATCCGCATAAAGCATATAAGCGCCAGGCACTAGTCTACTGATATTAAGCGTATTAACGGTTTCTACTCGCTGCTTCTCTGTTAGCACAGGTCTTCCATCCATATCATACACAGCCAGTCTGACATCGCCTCTAAAACCCAGGCCTTCTATATGCAGCTGATGATGTGCCGGATTAGGATAGATAGTCAATTGACCATTTTCAACCTCTTTAGTTATTGTCGCCAATTCTAAAGGCCCATTGGCAAAAGCATATTCGCCAGGCAAGAGCGTATGAATCCACATCTGACCTATGCCTTGCGCCGGCAATTGCAGTTTCTCATAGTCAGGGTGTTCAAGCCATGGGGACCTCGCATCAGGTCGCCAAGCCAGTATAATGCTATCTTCTGTGATACTGACAAGATCGCCCTCTGTCTCAGCACCACCGCTATAGCTGAGGCGCCCCCTTATCACATTTGTCTCAGACAGATCTCCATATACTCGCCAATGGCGATTTTGGCTTAGACGGCCTTCTACCTGAGGATCATCAATGGGGTCTCCGCCCACGAAGTACTGATCGATCCTGATGGTAGCTGGCTCTGTAAGTTCATTTACATTTAAATTGAAATTAGCATGAGGAAAGGCAAAATTTCTAGTTTCATTTACCTCTACTGTATTTCCATAGAATCCTAAATTGAGCTTATTGAATTCATTTAGAACGACATGTTGTGGCCTGAATGGCACCTCTATATCTACCTCTGTCCACTCTCCTCCCATATACACAGTGTGATAGTATCTACTGCCATCAGCTCCCCAGAAACTGATTTCTATAGGCACATTAGTGAAATATTGATCTGTACCTCTTAGCTTTTGCTCTATGTATAGATGACAGAGATAGTCTGCCCCGACCTCCTCGACATCCATTGAGTCTACTTCGAATGTAGGATACCCTTTTCCGAATATCCAGTCATCAAAATAGGCCGTCAGGTCATATCCTGTCGAGGCACTCAATTGCTCTCTGAAGTCGAAAGCATTTATAGCACTATAAAAATTATCTTCTAGCAACTGGCGCATACCACTGGCAAATAGCGTATCGCCAAGATAAGTCCTCAGATTATGAATGACCAATGCACCTTTGCGATAGGTATGCTCAGAGTATGTCTTATCTTCTGGCATAGGGCTAAGTGCCAGATACTCACCGTCATTTATGTGTGCCGCCCTTACGATATTGAATGCATTAGTCTTGACCTGATTGATAAATTCATCATGTCCATAGGCATATTCTGTAAAGAGATGCGAGCCATATTCAGCATTCGCCTCCTTGATCCACATATCATGGGAGGTCTTCAGCGTCATGATGTTACCCCACCACATATGCGCCAGTTCGTGTGCCATCAGGCGCTCATTTTTATTACCACCGGCTACGCTGAATGCCGGATATGCTACATTAGTAGGATGCTCCATTGCACCTCTGCTGGTCAATACGTAGCCGACTCGTTCCCAGATGTGCGGGCCAAACCAATACTCAAAGGCATCCACTGCAACACCCATATTCTCCAGACTTTGCTCCATATTAGCAAGCTGATTAGGTCTGGCTATTAGCCTTATCGGCACTTCGCCATAGATACCTTCGTGGATGTAGTCCAGCGTAGTATAATTACTGACAGCAATACTGGATAGATAAGTCGGTATGGGCTGTGACATGTAGTAAGTGGTAAGTAGCTTTCCGTCAGGTAGTGTATCAGTTCCCATATACGTACCTACACCATGGGCTGTATGATCATCTCTGTGTGTGATTTGATACTCATATGTGCTCCGCTCCACAAAATTATCAAAGCAAGGATACCACGCTCTGCCATAGTTATGTGGTTTATCATCCAGACCGATACCAAGATTATAAGCATAGCCTGACTCAAAATAAAATCCTCCAAACCCGGACTCACTTGTCATGGGTGTACCTCCATAATGCACTCTGACGCGGACTGTATCGCCCATGACCAGTTCTTGATCAAATAAACATTGTAGCAAAGGACCTTCATGACGAAAATCCAATCCCATTCCTCCCGATTCTACATTATCTACCACCAGTTGCTCCAGATCGAGATTAATATGCGACAGACCATCCATCTTAGGTACGAAATCCACATCGCACCATCCTTCCAAAGTGCCACCACTAAAGTCCGTCACATCCAGATGGATCGTATAGTGAATGATCTCAAAAGTGTCGCTCCGCTCTTTCGATGCCCTGGCCCATTCTAGCTCCTCTGCCGTATATCGAATGCCGGCTATTCTCGACTTGACCATGTGACAGCCATAGTCATGCATATGTACACTGTCCACCTGACCATGAACCATCATACTTAACAGGCACAAAAAAGCAATAATTAATGTCTTATACATGTAAATTAATTTATGTTCTATATGTCCAAATTTAGGGCTATTCTACTACCTGGACAAATTAATTCAAGCTCTTTATAATTTGTCTTTGGGGATATCCCAGCCGCCTCATGTCTTCGGCGTCCGGGTCGGGCTATCCGCTCATACATCTAGCCAACTCATGGGCAGCCACTACAGATGATACGCGGCTTCCTCCGGTCGCCGGTACATCTGTGTGCCTGCATCCATTCGTCAGCTAGCTGTATCCGCTACTATCCCTTATCCGATAGACCCGGATTATGCATTGGAAATTCGTAATTAGGGTTAAAATCGACCAAGGAGATTCACGAATCATGAACTACTTTTCTTGAAGATAAGAGAGCACCATGGACTTTAGCTTATCTTGATTCAGAGGCTTTGATAAGTAATCATCCATGCCCGCGTCAAGGCACCTTTGCTTCTCGCCTTTCACAACACCGGCAGTGAGAGCAATTATGGGCATTGTAAAGCCTTCTGTTCTGATCTCACGAGTCGCATCATATCCATCCATCACTGGCATTTGAATATCCATCAAGATTAGGTCAGGGTTTTCTGACCGGCATAACTCTATGGCTTCGATTCCATTATTAGCGTGGATCACTTCTACCCCTATTTTTTGGAGAATCTTCTTGACCAAAACCACGTTAACGGCCACATCTTCTGCAACCAGGATTTTTTTATTGAGCGGTTTTATCGCTACATCTTTTATTACTGGAGTTTCCGCAATTAATTCTTTGATATCTTCAGGGTTTATCTGCTTACAAACTTTTAACAGAGCACCTTCTAAATCATT
>SLDF01000321.1 GCA_007125435.1 Saprospiraceae bacterium | reverse complement strand
TTTAGGCAAACGGTCGGCTATCGCCTCCGTTTGCTGTTTACGCTACGAGCACTCCGTGCTCTCCGCTGTTTAGGCTTGAAGTAGGCTGGAGGCTTTCAAGTTTTATTGGTAGGTTTGGTCGATTAGTTTTGTCACTATTTTTGCTTCTTTCAGCGCAAAAATAGCGCCAAAACATTGGGTGATAAATTACAAATCCAGGGCTGACGCCCTGCGCTATTAATATATCGCCTCTCTGAGGCTTGTATCCAGCTTTGATCTGGAATTTAGGCAACCAAAGTAACTCGCATCGTTATAAGATTATTTTCGCCTTCAGCAAGTACAGTGCAACACTTTTATCTTTTTCCTTTTATCTTTTATCTTCCATAGCGACCTTCAGACCTTTGACCTTGGACTTTCAGACCAAAAAGACATATTGGTCTATCTCCTTCTTTACAAAAAATATATCAAATAACTAATGGCTATTCCTATGCCTCTAAGCTTCTATGCTGCTAAGCTTCTATGCTCGTCTGCTCCTATGCTCCTGAGCTTCTATGCTCCTCTGCTCCTATGCTTCTATGCTCCTCTGCTTCTATGCTCCTATGCTTCTATGCTCCTATGCTTCTATGCTCCTATGCTTCTATGCTCCTATGCTTCTATGCTCCTCTGCTTCTATGCTCCTCTGCTCCTGAGCTCCTAAGCTCCTTCAGACCTTCGACTTTCCGGCATCAAGAGCTAGACTATGCGTTAAATGAGGTGCCGCAGCCACAAGTCTCTGTTGCATTGGGGTTGTTGAACATGAAGCCACGGTTGTTAAGTCCGTTGACAAAGTCGATCTCCATGCCAATGAGGTAAAGACCATGAGACTTTTCCATGAAAATTTTTAGCCCATTTAACTCATATACCTGATCCGTGGGTTTTGGCGTATCAAAGCCTAGGATGTAACTGAATCCAGAACAGCCTCCACCTTTCACACCGACCCTCAGGCCATGATCTTTAGCAATGTTTTGCTCATTCATGATACGGGTGAGTTCACTTACAGCGCCTTCTGTAAGCTTTATGGGGCAATTTATTGTCGCGTTTTCCATTTGTATTAGATTCTTTTATTGACCTTACAAAGATAATAAAGTCTTTTTTGTATCAGAAATAGAGATTGAAATTCTGAGTCAATATTGGGTCAATGAATTATCGTAAGACTTTAATTCGTTGGTTATATAACGCATATAATTGTAGCTTTGTTCCTAAAATAAAAAGGTATGAATTCTGGTCAATTAATATTAGAGTTGGTTTCATTTGGAAAGATTGCTGTGATTGTCGGTGTCATTGTTTGGCTCACGCTCAAGCTTCAAGAGACCCATAATAACTTTCGTCGCAATATGCTGTATCAAAAGATAAGAGCCGAGCAGGATAAATCAGTACTCAACCTGCGTCTACAAGCTTATGAGCGACTATTGGTCTATCTGGACAGAATATCTATCCCTAACTTGATAGGCAGGCTAAAGACATCGCAAAGCAATATAGATAGCTTGTCAATGCACATGTCTATTGCAATATCTAAGGAAATGGAGCACAACATCACTCAACAATTGTACATTTCAGATAAATTGTGGGAAATCATAGAACTGATTTCGAAGGAATTAACCGGCGCTGTTGACCAACTATCGGTAGATGAAGAAGGGCAATCACTTACCATGGAACAATACATCAATAAATTGTTCACTTACCACCAACTACAAGGAGAACAACTAATCTCAAAGGGAAGAAAGGCTATAAAAGAAGAAATGACCGTACACATATAAAAAAAGCTCCTCTCGAAACCGGAGGAGCTTTTTTTTATCAATTTTCTACACTTCTATACTACATAGCTTCTCTATTAGCTTGAATATCTATTTCCAGTGCGATTTTATCGTGAATCAATTTATCTTGCGCTGTTCCTATGACACCGGAGTTGTACTTAATATCCCACTCTGTGCGATCAATAGTAAACTTAGATGTTTTTGCACTTAGGCCACCTTCACTCATTTCGATCATGGCAGGAAAGCTAATACCTTTCGTTAAATCTTTTATAGTCAAATTACCTGATATCATATAGTTGGCGTCTTCTCTATCGTCAACTGGTTCTACTTCTACGATTGAAAACTTAGCGTAAGGGTATTGCTCTACCAAGAAGAAATCTCCTGAGCTTAAGTGACCCTCAAGCTTAGACTTACCACTGTCTTCATCTAGATCCTGAACAACGATTGAAGCCATATCAATAGCAAAGTCACCACCTTTAATCTGGTCGCCTTCTACTACGATACCCCCATCAGTTACCTTTACGATGCCATTGTGTTGTTTGCCCGGTGCACTTCCGACCCAGCTGACGTTTCCATCAGAGATCGCCCATATTTCTCCGCTACTTTCTTTTGCGTCTAATGCATCAGATGTCTGAGCAGCTTCTCCCTCCGGCGCTTCAGCACAAGCGACAAGAAGTAAAGCCAATGTCCATAATGGTAATAAAAATTTTAATGTCCTCATTGAAAATATTTTGAAAGTTTAATGAATAATTGTGGAAACGTCTAAAACAGACAAGTAGTATAACAAATACAAGGAAATAAGGTTTGATCCTTGGCCACCTCTAATAATATCTTTAGTGAACTATCATACAGCAAAACTAAATAGTTTTGCGACCCGGCCGCTGAGAGAGCTTTTAGAGGTGTCCCTTAGCTATGCTGCATAGAAGCGCCGGGCATACTCTTATTGGTATCGAACTCTAGAAAGTTTAAAACTTCGTCGAGGCTATTGAGTATTTTGCAATTTCCTTTGGATTCAATTTTTTGCTGAACAACTTGATAGCCTGAAAAGACAACACTACATTCTTCGAAAAAGTCTGACACTTTCTGGATATATGTCTCAGGGTTGAATCTTGATTTTGCCTCATTTATCATTGTAAATATATAGTCAGGCTTTGCTATTTCATATGCATCTCTAAGATCATCAAAGCTGATATTAGATCCGATATTGATGACTCTCATATTCCTTACCTTTAGTATGTAGTGTATAAACAACATACTTAACTCCTGGGTCTCGCCCTCTGGCAGATAGATTAAGAAAGTTTTCTCGAAAGGTTCATTGCTGCGGTTTAGTTCATCAAGAGCCACATATATTTTTTGCTTGATAAGGTTTGCCATGAAGCTCTCCTGGGCTGCATTGATGGAGCCTGTAAACCAAAGGACGCTCAATTTATCGAGAAATGGATATATAACTTCCATCATTGTTTTCTCAAACCCTATTTGCTCAATATTTTGACTTAGGATCTTATCAAACTTAACCTCATCCATTTCTATCATGGATATGGTGAGGGCATCAAGCTGGGCATCATTCTCACTCATTTGCTGAGATATCATTGATACCCGCTCAGACATTTCACCTTCCGTCATCTCAGCAATCTTGCTGATCTTGTATCCATACTTATTGAGAAGAGCAATATTGAGTAATTTCTTTAAGTCGTCGTCCAGATAATATCTGATATTGGTCTCCGTTCGCTTCGGGTCAATAATCCCGTAGCGTTTCTCCCACACTCTTAGCGTGTGAGCCTTTATACCGGATAATTTTTCCAGGTCTTTTATGGAGTACACAGCCAAATCAGTAAAAATTGAATGTCTTTCGTGATACAAAACTACAGCAATTTAAACACACAAGCAATAAATTTGTTTACAGACACAGCAATTACGTTCGACCCAGCCCCAAACAATATTTTGAAATCATGATATCTGCAAACTTGTAACTGCACAATAATTTGTTTAAAGCAGGGCTTATCATGAATTTATTTATAATAATCGTAGCTTTGTCATCGCAGTGTAAGTCGATTAAAAAACCTCAACAAGAATGAAAATAGGTATTGTATGTTACCCAACCTTTGGAGGAAGTGGTGTATTGGCAACAGAGCTAGGTCTAGGTTTGGCAAAACGAGGTCATCAAGTACACTTTATAACATATAGCAGACCTGTAAGACTGGGAAGTTTTCACGAGAATGTTTTTTATCATGAAGTAGATCCGGCAGATTATCCACTATTTGAGTTTCCACCTTATGAATCATCTTTAGCGAGTGAGTTGGTAGATGTTGTCAAATTTGAGCAGCTGGACTTACTCCATGTGCACTATGCCATACCTCACGCATCTGTTGCTTACATGGCAAAAAAAATTTTGCTTCAATCAGGTATTTATATTCCAGTAATAACAACTCTCCATGGGACAGACATTACACTAGTAGGTCATGATAAGACTTTTGCACCGGTCGTAGAGTTTTCTATAAATAAGAGCGATGGTGTAACTGCAGTATCTAATTATCTTAAAGACGTCACTTACGAACACTTCAATATCACTAAGGACATTAGAGTCATATACAACTTCGTGGACTTTAATAGATTCAAGAAAACCAATAAAGGTCATTTCAAAAAGGCTATTGCTCCTAATGGTGAAAAGATTATCACTCATGTGTCCAACTTCAGAAAAGTAAAACGCGTAGAAGATATCGTCTATGCTTTCAAAAAGGTTTTAGAAAAGGTACCGGCTAAATTACTTCTTATTGGTGACGGCCCGGAGCGGACTAACCTGGAAAGATTATGTCGTCAGCAAGGGACTTGTCAAGATGTTAGATTTCTAGGTAAACAAGAAGCAATTGAGGAGTTGTTAGCTATTTCTGATGTATTCATGCTTCCATCAGGGTCTGAGAGTTTTGGACTTGCAGCTTTGGAAGCTATGGCCTGTGAGGTGCCTGTCATATCTAGTGACATAGGTGGACTACCTGAACTTAACGTCGATGGAAAGACCGGTTTTATATGCAAGGTGGGCGATATAGATGATTATGCCGATAAAGCCATAAAGCTGCTAACCAATGAAGCTCTATTGGACGAGTTCAGAGTCAATGCCCTAAATCATGCCAAAAAATATGATCTGGAGATACTACTTCCACAATACGAATCTTACTACACTGAGATTTTAGAAGGTTCCAGATTAGAAAAGTTGGCCTGATAAATATCAGTCTCAGACTCCATCAATACCAATCACTCTATAAAGACGATTTTTGTCACATGTGATTGGGGAAATTCCAAATTACCCGTAAACGTAGCGAATACAAGATAGACTCCGGTTTTGGCTCTCCTCCCACTTAGGTC
Source organism: Saprospiraceae bacterium (assembly GCA_007125435.1). GTDB lineage: Bacteria > Bacteroidota > Bacteroidia > Chitinophagales > Saprospiraceae > SLDF01. The sequence continues at coordinate 19,103 of SLDF01000321.1, read as the reverse complement.
TCGACCATCCCAAATAGCCTGTCCGCCCGTTGCCCTGCCTTCAAACAAAAGACGCCCTTCGATATCAGTTACTTTGAAATTAGCATCTCTTGCCATGCCTTTGATGGCAATAGGTCCATCGTAATCTGGCCTCACCGGATTGGGATAAGCGTAAACATCTGGCTTGAAGGCGCCTGTACCGGACGTTGCCTCAGCTTTAAAGACTTGTAAGCCGTTATCTGTTCCAATATAGACCAAACCATTGGAATCATCTATCTTTATCGTGCGAACATTATTGTCAAGTAAAGGAGAGTTGGAGGCTGTAAAGTTATAAACCGGCTCATCACCTTGGGGCGATTGAACAAACAGTCCGGAAGCTGTACCTATCCACTTGCGATTACCACCATCTATAGCAATGGCATTGATGGTTTGACCACCCAGTAATATTGCACCGGCCCCATCTTGCTCCAAAATTTGCTCAGATCCGCGACATTCTGGCCTAAACGGATCGCTACCACAGTTCATGATGAGGATACCGTTTTCAGTACCAATCCATACACTACCCAAAAGATCTACCGCCATACATGTCACATTGTTAGTAGGTAGTAAGCTATTAGAGGGAGTTATGCTCCTAAACCTGTAGTCACTCTCATCATCAATGTCAATGCCTTCATTGAAAACCAGCAAACCTCCTCTGAATACTCTATACCATTTATTATCAAAGTTATCGACCACTACATCCATGAGATTGCTCGTGCCGGGTGCGGCAATGCCTCGCCATGTGCCATCTTTGCGATACACTTGTATGGATTCAAAAGCATCGAAAACCCCTAGCCATAAGTTATTATCTTTATCCCAGTCCATACCTGCTACTCTGATCCTGTTAGAATCACCTATACCCCGTCGCAGTGTTGAATTGGTCTCATCATAAATGATAAAATTATCCTCATCTACCCATTTGATCAGGCCGTCATAGTACACACCCACAAAAACAGTATCAGACTCCGGATGAACGCCTATCTTCAACATGTCTCGGATATCTCTTTGCCCAAATTCATCTACATTGAACTTGTTGAAAGCATTCCATTCTATTCCATCAAATACAAAGAAACCATCTTCAATAAAGCGATAACCGGAATTGGCCAACATACCACCTGCCGCTATGTAAATCCTGTCATCCCTTAGATCTATGTCATTGATATTAGTAGAGTAAATACTATTCACATTTATTCGTTCGCAATCGCCATCAGGTCCTCCGGTGATTAAACGAAAATCATTATTTCGATCGGCTAGCCATAATATACCATTTTGATCCTCGATAGCATAGGTTGGATTGGAGACACAAAAACTTCTGGTTCGCACCAATGTATTGTCTTCTGATAAGAAGGTTACCTCATTGGGGCAGCCCGAACACCTCCAGCCTACAGCCAGATCAGAGGTTTCACCTGATAAGTACAGTATTTCTTGACTCAACCTCTCTTCGATCAGGTCAAATGCAAAGCCATCTTCTGAGACATATAGACCACCACCTATCCCCGCATAAATTTTACCGTCATGTACCGCTAATTCCTGACTGGGAAAACCAACAGGCAGCCCACTTTCCTCTTCCAGATACTCCCAAAGTCCAAAGTCCAGCACATTCAATCCACTTGTAAAGTCAATCCTGTAAATACCCTCTTCTGTAGCCATATAGTAGAAGTCACCAAACTCAGCGAAATCCAAAACCTCTATAGGCGTAAAGGTTGTCGTACCAAACTCTAGTGTCGTCAGATTTAGCTCGACTAAACCAAAACCACAACTAAGAAAAAGGCTACCATTTTCTGTGAGCGAAACATCATTAAAAACCTTACCACCGGTTATATTGGTATTATTACGGATCTGGCTAAAACTCCTTATCCTACCATCCACAATGAGGTCAATGTTCGTATTGTCATATAAAACCGCTAGTGTCTTTGTGGGCTTATGGTATTTCACAAACCGAATATTAGCGTCACTTAGACCGTCTGTCTTTGAGAAGGACGAAATCGCTCTCGTTTCTTTGTCAATAAATACGATAGATTGATCAGAGGCATAGATAATTTTTTCCTCTGACTGTGTCACAAAAGGACCGCGATTGAGCGGCAATATCGCTTTCCAATCACCAATTCTAAGGTCCTGTTGTGCTAGACTGATGAAAGACACTAATAGTAAAAGGGCTGTTATGATCCTCCTCATACGGATTCTATTGGTTGATACGGTTAGCTAACGATTTATTTGTACATATTCGTATTCTCCAGATAGCGATAAACGTCATCCGGCACCAGATACCTGATAGACTTATTGTTTTTAATGCAATCTCTAATGTACGTCGAAGAGATATGCATCATCGGCGCTTGAAAATACTTCACAGACGGATGATCTCTTAAGGGATGATCCTCTTCAGATGATCTATTATAGACATAGATTTTATAATCCCTCAGCAATACTTCATAATTCTTCCACTTGTGCAGGGTTACCAGATTGTCCTCCCCCATGATTAAGCAAAATAAACGGTTGGGGAACTTCTCCTTTATGTGTACTAGTGTATCTATGGTATAGCTAGGTATTGGCAATTGGAACTCTATATCAGAAGCTTTAATTAAGAGATTATCACCAATGGCAAGCCGCACGAGATGTAGTCTATCGTAGTCCCTGGCTAAGGATGCTTTTTTCTTTAACGGATTTTGTGGCGATATGACCATCCACACTTCATCCAGATCAGTCTGAGTGGCCATGTAATTGGCTATAATCATGTGACCGACATGGACCGGATTGAAAGAGCCAAAGTATAAGCCGATTTTCTGTGTCTGTGTAGCACTCATCGATTCAATTGTTTTCTGTGTGATATCAATACCAATCCCAGGAAGGTGAGTATACCATTTAGTGCAATGATCGTAAATCCAAATTGAAATCCTGCCAACCAGTTGGCTGAGTTTTTATCAATGATATAGCTCAATACAGGCGCTAATATACAAACGATCAGGATATACCGCTGCCGAGCCTGGCGTTTAGTCAGCATGCTGAAAGCGAACAGCCCCAAAAGTGGACCATATGTATAGGCTGCTGCATCGAATAGCTGCGTAATTACAGCTTCATTATTTACCTGCTCAAAGACGACAATAATAACACCCAGAGCAATCGAAAAACCAATATGTATACCCCTTCGCCAACTTTTAACTTTTGGTGTATCCTCGGCCTCGGTATTAAAGCCCAAAAAGTCTACACAGAAAGAAGTCGTCAGTGCTGTCAATGCAGAATCAGCACTCGAATAAGCGGCAGCCGTCAAGCCTAAAACAAAAACAACGCCGATACTGACGGGAAAATAATTCAAGGCCAACGTAGGATAAAGCTGATCTGTCCGCTCAGGTATCGGGATACCAAATTCAGAACAATAAATATACATCATAGCACCCAGCGATAAAAACAGAAGGTTCACAGGAATAAAGACAAAACTATAACTGATCATATTCTTCTGGGCGTCTTTCAAGTTTTTACAGCTCAGGTTTTTCTGCATCATATCCTGATCAAGGCCGGTCATTACGATTGTAATCAATGCGCCTGATAAAAACTGCTTGAAGAAGTTATTGGGGTCTTGCCAACCACCATCCCAGAAAAATATTTGCGCATAATCACTCGCATACACCTTAGCAAATAAGCCCCCAATCGACAACTCCATCTGAGAAGCAATGGCGATTATCGTCAATACTACAGCCGATATCATACCTATCGTCTGCAGCGGATCCGTCCATATTATAGTATTTATCCCGCCCTTGAATGTGTACACATAAATCAAAATAATGGTAATACCCACAGTAGCCCAAAAAGGCAAACCCAATGGCCCTGTAATAAAAGACTGAATAACAATCGCCACCAAAAACAACCGAAATGCAGACTGTATAAGCCGGGAAAGAATAAAGAAGGCAGACCCGGTTTTCTGAGCCGTTTCACCCTGCTTGTTACCGAGGTAGCTATAGATAGAAGTGAGGTTAAACCTGTAGTAAATAGGCAGCAACACATAGACAATGATAAGATATCCGGCCAAATAACCCAATACCATTTGCATGTAAGAAAAGCTGGCATTGCGGCCATCCCCACCTACGACACCCGGTATAGACATAAATGTCACCCCGGACAACGAACTCCCTATCATACCAATGGAGACTAACCACCAGGGCGATTTCTTACCCGCTAAAAAAAACTTTTTATTGTCTATCTTCCTGCCAGTGAAATAGGCAATGGTTATAAGCAGCAAAAAGTAAGAACCGATAATCAGCGCCAAAGTTAAAGGATGAAATGGCTCATTCATAACAGGTAGATACTTACTCCTGGAGTTTATTGCCAAATGCCAGATCTCCTGCATCGCCCAGTCCCGGCACGATATAAGACTTGGCCGTCAGCTCCTCATCTATAGCACCGGCCCATATATAGGCCTCGGGATAATACCGCTTGATGTATTGGATGCCATTAGTAGAAGCTATCACAGTCACGATATGAATTTGATCCGGCTTGCCGTACTCCTCCAGAGCTTTTATCGTAGCATCAAATGACGACCCTGTAGCCAGCATGGGGTCAGCTATGATGAGTATGGCGTCATCTATAGGCGGACACGTGACATAGTTTACACTGATCTCAAATGTACCATCCTTGTGGTGCTTACGATATGCAGACACAAATGCATTATCCGCGTCATCAAATATATTCAATATGCCTTGATGCAGTGGTAGCCCAGCTCTCAATATTCCGGCAATAACCACCTTTTGGTCTGGCAACTGACACTCTGCAACACCGAGAGGCGTTTCGACCTCAGCTGTCTTATACCTCAGATCTTTGCTGATTTCATATCCAATGATTTCACCAATCCTTTCCAAATTATTCCTGAATAGCATGCGATTACCCTGCACATTGACATCACGCAATTCGGCAACATATCTATTGACAATAGACGTCTTCTGATCAAAATTATATATCATGTCCTAGCTTTAATCTTCCAAAACTAAGGTAATGTTTTTAATCTTCCAAAAATGATCCTATATATGTCCGGGCGACTTTTGTTTTATCTTTTTTGGGCATCACCTCTATACCCCATACCCCATAGCCGGGGTATGGGGTATAGAGGTCGCTACGTTACGTGGCTCGCTGTTCGCTCGGCCTCGATATAGACCCGTTAGCCCGGGTCTACATCGAGTCTGGCTACGCTACCGCTTCGCCACCACTTCACATCGCTGATGCAATGCCCTCGTAAAGACGAGATGTAAAAGTCATATCGGATATTATATTGACGTATTCTTATCTCCAATCAACTTGTGCAGCACAAAGGGATGAGAACATGACCAGAGATATGGTACAATAAAATTTATTGAATATATTTACAGCAGAGGTCAAATTACGTATAAAAACAGTCACAATGGATCAACATATCGGAATGCCAAATAGAGGCCGCACAGCACTTCTGGTCATAGATGCTCAAGAAAGATTAATGCCTGTGATACACAAAAGAGAAGAGGTCTGTAAAAACATCAATATCCTGATAGAAGGTACTCAAATACTAGGTTTACCAACCATCGTCACAGAACAATACCCCAAAGGACTGGGTAAAACAATAGAGGACATTAACTTACCCGAAGATACTGTTAGTTTTGAAAAAATGTGCTTCAGTTGTCTGGCACAGAGTGAACTGAGATCTTATCTCACAGATCACCGCATAGGAGACTTGATACTTTGCGGCGTCGAAGCTCATATTTGTGTATTAAAGACGGCACTGGAAGCAGCCGAAGTCGGCTTTAGAGTGCACGTGGTAGCAGACGCCATCTCTTCCAGAAAACCGGAGAATAAAATGTATGCTATTGAAAGAATGAAACAATCCGGAATATTCATCACCTCGGCAGAAATGATTCTATTCATGCTCATGGATGAGGCCGGCAATGACGAATTCAAATCTATCAGTAAATTGATAAAATAATTGATATATGGCAGAAGGCAGACTATTTGATCTTTTGACACACTGGGTCGATAAGCAACCTGACTCACCTTTCCTCTCTGCTAAATACTCAGATAGCCGCGATTGGCGGACATTGACATTCAGAGAAGTGTATGACCGCAGCCTACGCTGTGCTCAGTTTTTACGCTCCCTTGGACTTGAGAAAGGCGATATGATCGGCATCATAGCAGAAAATTGTCCGGAGTGGAATATTCTAGACCTTGGGGCTATGCAGGTAGGAATAGTCGATGTGCCCATGTATCCCAATATATCAAACAGAGACTATACCTATATCATCCGGGATGCCGGCATCAAGTACCTTTTTGTGGGTAGTCAGCTCATCTATGACAAAGTGGAAAAGCTGGTTGACCAAATCGACTGTCTGAAGGGCATTTATACATTTGTCCCAATAGATGGTGCCCTTGGTTTCGCCCATGCCTTGAATCAACAAGATGATCAAAACAACGAGACCATAGTTGACATCAGTCGAACCATAGAGCCGAGTGAACTGGTAACGCTCATTTATACTTCAGGTACCACAGGCAACCCAAAGGGTGTTATGCTCAGCCACGACAATATATATTCTAATGTCATGAGCGTAAAATCTGTCATCTCCTTCATGGAAAACAGAAAATGCCTGTCCTTCCTGCCCCTTTGCCACAGTTTTGAGCGGATGGTATTTTACGCTTATCTTTCATTTGGTATGCATATCTACTACGCTGAGAGCCTGGACACCATTGGCGAAAATCTAAAAGAAGTCAAGCCCTATTGCTTCACTACGGTACCGAGACTTTTAGAAAAAGTCTATGATAAAATCATGGCCAAAGGCAGTGCGCTTACAGGTATTAAAAAGATGTTGTTCAATTGGGCTATGGAGGTAGGCGGCAATTACCAAATCGGTCAACCACAGGGTGCCATCTACAACCTCAAGCTTAAAATCGCCAGAAAATTGGTATTCAGCAAATGGAAAGAAGCGCTCGGTGGCGAAGTGGCATTTATTGTCACCGGGGCGGCCGCTATGCAGGAGCGATTAATCACATTATTCACAGCTGCCGGCATTAATGTCATCGAAGGTTATGGACTCACTGAGACCTCGCCGGTGCTATCCGTCAATCGCATGGCAGAAGAAATGCGTTGTATCGGTACAGTAGGCATACCCATCCCCGATGTTGATATCAAACTGGCAGAGGACAATGAAATACTAGCCAGAGGCAGGAATATCATGATGGGGTATTACAATAGACAAGATCTCACAGATGAAGTGATCGATCCAGATGGCTGGTTTCACACCGGAGACCTCGGCATGTGGGTGCATCACAATGGTCATAAGTTTTTAAAAATCACAGATCGTAAAAAAGAGCTTTTCAAGACTGCCGGCGGAAAGTATGTAGCCCCACAACCCCTCGAAAACAAATTTAAAGAAAGCCCCTACATCGAACAAATTCTCATCGTCGGTGGAGATGACAAAAAGTTTGTAAGCGCCCTCATAGTGCCCAATAGAGGCCAGGTCATGGCATTTGCCAATCACGAAGGACTACAGTTTGATAATTTTGATGCCCTATTACATCACCCTAAGGTCAAGTCTCTGATCCATAAAGAAATCGAAAGAGCCAACAAGCACTTTGGCCGCTGGGAGCAAGTCAAAACATTTGAACTGGTCCCAGACGAATGGACCCCCGAATCAGGAGAATTAACCCCCACCATGAAGCCCAAACGAAAGGTGCTTTACAGCAGATACAATGATATCATCGAGAAAATGTACGCAGGTGTTTGAGTCGATCATTGCAGATTAAGAGATTTAAATCGAAAGACTTTGTCCTATTAAATGATTCGAATCAAAAACGCCGTAGGTGTGACATCTAAAAAATTAGACCTGGCCGGGAACAATAGTATAAAAGCCTGTGAATATCTAAGGATAACAGCCACCTGCAGAATATGGTGTGTAATGAATGCGGCCTCTCCGGCTACCAGGATGCACTTCAGAGAATTTCAAAGAAGGTTAGGAGATACAGGTATCACAGCTCTGATAATGTCAGAAAGGGTGGGTGTGTGAGATTTGTACGTTATCAAGTGATGTGGCGTCTATTTATTTTTGTCCAAGTCGTCAAGAAACTGTTTACGACTAATTCCTGTGTTTCTTAAAAACTGTTTTACAATCCTTAAAGGCACAGGATCTACATGTGTCTGTAAGGTGAATGGGCTATCCATTCCAGGCTTTTCCCATTTTTCATGGCCACCCCTGCCGCGGCTATTATTGTTAATTGCCCAACCTGTACCCAATAGGTATTTTTTAAAATGCTTAAGTGGTATGTTAGATAATTTTCGAGTATACAATATGTAGGTGATTGGGTTAAGCTAACTCGAGAGGCATATCTATTTCCTCTATAGAGCTACTTGTCTTATAGGATGAAAATATATTTGCCATCTCGTTTTTGGCCAAAGCCTTTTTAATACTTGATTGAGGTTTGACTTTCTTATTCCAGCCTAATTTCTTTAACACTTTTTCTAAAGTGTTGTGCTCATGCGTGTATTGCATGAAGTCCTGTACGGCATAATTAAAATGCGTCATGGCTTCAGATTCGTTGTTTCCATAACCATTTATATCTAATTCAGGTGAATAGACGTAATAGATACCATCCTCATCCTTGTACTTTACCAAAAACAGTTTTACTGAGATAGTCTGCTGTTCTTTGTTGTAAGATATTGTTGCCATGTGTGTGTGGTATATCGCTTTGTATGTTGTGATGTTAACTCAAATATAAGGCGTTTAGTTATAAATTGCAATAGCAAAATTTAGGGTTTTAGCACTCCTGTGACTTTATACTGAACTTCCACATCAAAAACTCGATACTTACTACTCATCTACTGCGGTGATCTTTTTCTCGTCTATATACTGAGTTAAATGAGTTATTATGTCTTGTAAATATATGAAATATAAATGTTGATTTATTTCACCTTGTCTTGTAGCAATTTGCACTTCTTTTGATTGTACACCTTGGTAAAAGTAGTATAGCACATGGATTATACCTTTAAAACAGTGCCGTATGAGCAGCATCATAAAAAAAAAGCACAACTTTCGATGATGAAGCATTTATAAATGCAGCCTAAGTTTGGCAGCGGATGTTATTGAAAAATATTGATTTGAAACAATGATGTCGCTCCTACGGAGCTCGCATCTTTCGTCCAATTTATAGAGATCTATTGTTTGTTACAAGTATAAAAGCGCGGCAGGTGCGGCATCTTGATAGCATCAGCGATGTGAAAGGGTGGCGACGTCAGGAGCCAGACTCTGCGTAGCGATAGCGGAGTAGAGGCCGACCGTTCAGGGAGCCCTGTAACGTAGCGACCCGACGACGACAGGAGGAGGGTGATGCCCAAAAAACTCAACAATCAATAAACTACTTATGAGTATATAATATGCAAAACGTTCTAATGATCTTTATTTTTAAAGCTTAAACCTAAGCATCTATGCTGTGAGACTTAAAAGGCTTTTTGCCATTTATTGACAGGATATGGCTGACAGATTGCCATGTGACTTCAAATACATCGAATTATCTATGTGTTTTGTCCAAGAAATCGTTGGGGAGTTGAAATTTATTTATTATTTTACGGGACTGACATTTTATTATATTTCGTAGCTAATAGAATCTGTCATCTTGAATACAACCTAAAATAGGGTGATGCAGAGCAAAACAGCTAACAAAAGCACTGATAAACCCGTCAAGTTATATATTACTATAAATCTGTAAAAATCAACTACAATTATGAAGAAGATTGTTTTTTCAATGCTATTGGCATTAATGATAGCCAATTTATCCATTGGTCAGACCAATATTGAGTTCAAAGAATTCACGCTGGACAATGGTCTGAATGTCATCCTGCATCAGGATAACACTACGCCTATCGTGACCACGGTAGTACTGTATCACGTGGGCTCGAAAAATGAGAATCCTGAAAGAACAGGATTTGCTCACTTTTTTGAACATTTAATGTTTGAAGGTTCTGAGAATATACCTAGAGGTGAATACTTTAATATTATTGAATCAGAAGGTGGTACATTAAATGCTTTTACATCTCAGGATATCACCTTGTACTATGAAGTGATGCCGTCCAACAAGCTAGAACTGGCGCTGTATATGGAAAGTGAGCGCATGCTCCACGCGAAAGTCGATCAGGTAGGTGTAGACACACAAAGAGATGTCATCAAAGAAGAAATGAAGCAGGTCATGGATGAGCGTCCGTATGGCTCATGGCAGAGAGAATTGCCAAAGCGGCTATTTGCTGATCTTCCATACAGCTGGCCTGTGATCGGGTCCGCAGAGCATCTGGATGCTTCTACACTGGAAGAGTTCATGATGTTTTACAATACCTACTATGTGCCGAATAATGCTACATTATCAATAGCAGGTGATATCGATTATGAAGAAACAGAGGCTTTAGTGAGAAAATATTTCAGTGAAATCCCTATGGGTAAAAAAGAAGCGAACCGACCTGAGGCAAACTATGAGCCCCTGAATGCTGAGGTCAGAGATACCATCTATGACAATATCCAGCTTCCTGCTATCATGCAAGGCTACCGCATACCGCCTAAGGTGGATGAAGATATGTACGCTTTGAATCTCTTGTCAAGCTACTTGCTATCCGGTAAGAGTGCTTTGATGTACAAAGAGTTGGTCGACAAACAACAGAAGGCCATCACTACATTCGCTTTCCCTCTTGACCTGGAGAATGGTGGTATGTTCTTGATGCTGGCTATTGCTAATATGGGCATCGATGCAGGAGAGCTTGACAAGGCTATGGACGAAGTCATAGATCAAGTGAAGACGAATGGTATCAGTGATAGAGACTTCGAAAAGCTGATGAACATCAAGGAGAATGAAACCGTCAATGGACTTGCTTCTGTGACAGGCATTGCTCAGAGATTAGCTCAGTACAAAGTGTTTTATGGCGATGCTAACTATATCAATAAGGAATTAGAGAGATACAGACAAGTAAAGCCGGAAGACATCAAGCGTGTGGCTAATAAATATTTGGATAACAACAATAGAGTTATCCTCACGTATTTACCTCAAGCTAATTAAACAACATTAACCCATTAGCGGCCAAATATTAAATAAGAACATATTAATCTGCTACATCACAAAAAATATTATCATATGAGAATCATAAATTTCATTTTAATTGCTTTAATGGGACTATCGACTGTTGCTCATGCGCAGCTGGATCGTTCTAAACGTCCCGAAGCAGGGCCTGCTCCTGAAATACAACTTGGAGAGGCTCAATCTTTTACATTGGACAATGGTCTGAAGGTATTTGTCATCGAAAATGATAAATTGCCACGAATCAGCTTCTCTCTAAGATTGGATGTCGATCCGGTATTGGAAGGCGATAAAGCCGGACTATCGGACATGATAGGCGAGATGATGACTGCCGGTACGACCAATCGCGATAAAGATACATTCAACGAGGAGATTGACTTTATGGGTGCCAGAGTATCAGCCGGATCTACTTCTATGTTTGCCTCTAGTTTGACAAGACACAGAGATAAGGTGTTAGACCTCATGACAGATGCGCTCTATAATCCTTTATTCCCTGAAGAAGAGCTAGATAAGCTAAAGACACAGGCAAAATCAGGACTGGCATTGGCAACCAATGACCCATCAGCTATTTCATCAATGGTATCTGCACGCTTGAACTTTGGGGACAACCACCCATATGGAGAGCCTGAGACAGAAGAAACTTATGACAATATCACTGTCGATGACGTGAGGGCATATCACAATACTTTTTTTAAGCCTAATGTAGCCTATCTTGCTATAGTAGGCGACATATCGTTTGACGATGCCAAGGCTTTGGTGACCAAGTACTTCAGTGCCTGGGAAAGAGGAGACGTCCCCGGTAAAGTATACGAAGTGCCACAGCCACCAAAAGAGAATATGGTCGCCCTCGTAGACAAGGCATCTGCTAATCAATCTGTCTTAAACTTAACCTATCCTGTGGATATGAGTCTGGACAATGAGGATTATCTGACAACTAGAGTTTTGAATCAAATATTGGGTTCAGGGGGTTCATCAAGGCTTTTCATGAACTTAAGAGAGGATAAAGGCTACACTTATGGTGCTTACTCTCGTTTTGGGTCGGACAAGTTGATTGCAAGCTTTAGTGTGGGATCAAGCGTCGGAGGACATGTGACGGATAGTGCCATCTATGAGATGCTTTATGAATTAAATAAGATCGTAGATGAAGGTGTCACAGAAGATGAATTGGCTTCTGCTAAAGCCAATATTGGAGGTAGCTTTGCCAGATCATTAGAGAACCCGGGCACGATAGCCAATTTTGCTATCAACACAAAGCGCTATGGATTGAATGATGACTTCTACAGAACGTACCTGCAGAGGTTGAATGCCATTACCATTGAGGATGTTCATGCAGCTGCTAAAAAGTATATAAAGCCTAATAATATGCACATTACAGTTGTAGGTAATGCTTCTGAAATCAAGGAAAAGTTAGAAGCTTTCGGGCCTGTAACTATGTACTCTCCAATGGGAGATCCTGTCAAAACCATCGAAATAGAAGATGCTGATATCACACCGGATATAATTATCATGAAGTATCTGGATGCCATAGGTGGCATAGACTTAGTACAAAATGTAAAAAATGCCGAAATCGAGATGTCTGCCGATATACAGGGCCAGACGATGAACATGAAAATGATTTACGATGTAGAGAATGGTGGCTTTGTCAATGAGGTCAGCATGATGGGCAATGTCATGCAGCGCATGGTGATATACGATGGCCAGGGAAAAGTAAGCTCAATGGGCCAGGTCCAGGAGCTGGCTGAAGAAGACCTTAAAAAAGGAGAGTTGGACACATATGTTTTCCCTGAATTGTACTACAATAAATTGGGATACACATTGACACTAGATGGCATCAGAGAAGTAAAGGGCGAAAATGCCTATAAAATCGTCGTTTCTAACGAGGATGGCCCTGTGTCTTCTGAGTACTACAGTGTCGAAACCGGGTTGAAAGTAAAATCTGAGAATCCAATGGCGGGTGACTCTTTCATGAGCGACTACGAAGAAGTTAGCGGTGTTCTGTTTCCTATGTCTATGGAATTGAATTCACCGCAAATACCATTTCCATTGAAATCTAAAGTGGAAAGCATTGAATTTAACAAGGAGCTTCCTGCTGATACTTTTGAATAATAGAAGGGAGCCGACAAAATAGAAAAAGGGTATGATGCTAATTCTGCATCATACCCTTTTTTTTATTAGATTGATCTACGACAAGTCCAACTCTAGACCTATCGGACAGTGATCTGATCCCATTTCCTGATCCAGAATGTAAGCAGAAGTAATCGCATCCTGTAGACGCTCATCTACCAAGAAATAGTCCAATCGCCAGCCCACATTCTTAGCTCTCGCGCCAAATCTCATACTCCAAAATGTATACTGGACTTTCTCCGGATGTAGATGGCGAAAGGAATCTATAAAGCCCTGGTCCAAAATATGGCTGATGCCGTCTATTTCGACCTGGGTATAACCAGAAGTCTTGTTATAATTTTGCTTAGGTCTGGCCAAATCAATTGGCTGATGTGATACGTTAAAGTCGCCGGTGACAATCACGGGTTTCACAATGCGCAAATCCGATAAGTACTGAGCAAAAGCTCTGTCCCATTCAGCTCTGTAATCCAATCGCTTCAATCCATTACCACTATTAGGCACATAGACATTGACCAGGTAAAAGTGATCGTGATCTGTTGTGATCACCCGGCCTTCATTATCGTGTTCTTCTATCCCTATACCTTTTTTAACCTCTGGATTCGATTGCTTTGACATTGTGCAGACGCCTGAGTAACCCTTCTTCTCCGCTGAGTTAGAATGAATATGATAGTCATTGATATCCGACAGTGCCTCACTGACCTGGTGGTCCTGTGCTTTTGTTTCCTGTACACAAAATATGTCAGCGTCCAGGTCATTGAACTGGTCCAGGAAAGATTTTCCTACTGCGGCTCTGATGCCATTTACATTCCATGAGATTAATTTCATAAGTTTCTATTTGTGGGTTTTATCTATTTTCTACAAAAGTCTTAAAACCAAATCATGCAATGTTCATAATTTGGGTTTAATAATGCATATGCATATATGACCTTTTCTGCAAGTACACATCAATGCGTCAGGCTTTACATGCTAGACAACACCATATGCCTGATGATGTTTTTTAATGCGGTCACAAAGGTAATTCATCGAAATGAAACATGGATCACGCCATATCAGACCATATCGGTAAAATCCGATGCAGCATTCTCACCTCTAGCGGTGTCTCACCATAATATTCGCCATCTACATCAATGGGCAGGCTTTCAGTTAATGACTCTACATGCAGATTATAGCAAGTATAATAGAACACTTCGGGATGATCCAATATTCTTGACTGCTTTATATTTTTTATTTGGGCTATGTAATCTCTCAAGCCTATGGAACCTATTTTGACAACATTAAACTGTCCATCGCTCGGATGGGCTTCTGGTGCTATACCAAGGCCACTGCCAAAATACTGCCCATTAGCAATGATTAATGCCATGATATCCGACACTGTGGCATCACTGTTGTTCATACTGATGGAGACGCGCTTGTGTCGATATTGAAACAGGGCAATTAGTATGGCCAATTGATAAGCCAAGCCGGGATGGAGGAATTTAGGCATTTTGTCTATTAGCTTTGCGACCAGACCGCCCAGGCCTATATCGGCAATATTGATGAAGTAACCTTCTTTTCTGCCGCCCGCACTGTCATGATAGCGCAAATGACCTATGTCGCAAGGGACGTAAAAGTCATTGATGATCAAATGCCTCAGATGGTTCAAATCTTTAGAACTGCCTATGGTTTTAGAAAAGTCATTTCCACTGCCCTTTGGCCAGATGCCAAGTCGAATGCCTTCTAATATCTCTAATGCGTCGGCCCCTACAGCCATCATGCCATTGACCACCTCATTCAGTAGGCCATCTCCACCTACAACGACAAAATACTTGTACCCGTTATTGATGTAATCTTTTACGATTCGGTGAGCGTGCCCCTTATCTATTGTATATAATATAGTGCAGGAAAAATCATCAGCAAAGACTTGCTCGATCACTTTCGACAACTTGTGTTTCCACCAGAGTCTACCATGGCATATGAATACAATACTTTTCATGCAGTTGTCGCACCTATTGGCACGAACTTAAGCAAAAAATAACAATATGCGTACAAGGTCTATCAGGATATTGAAACAATAGACACCCTGAGACTAGAGATGACGCTCAGCGTGATAGCTGGATCTTACCAATGGACCACTTTCTACAAAATCAAAGCCTTTTTGATAGCCAACCTCTTTGAAGTGCTCAAACTTGTCAGGATGTACGTACTCGGCTACTTCGAGGTGCATCTTTGTAGGTTGTAAGTACTGACCTAGTGTCAATACATCACAGCCATGCTCTACGAGGTCATCCATGATCTTGTACACTTCTTCGTCTTTCTCGCCGAGACCCAGCATGACACCGGACTTGGTGCGCTTGCCATAGTCTTTTGTCCGCTTGATTTGCTCCAGACTTCTGTAGTACTTGGCTTGAGGTCTGACCTTTCTGTATAAGGCCTCTACTGTCTCCATGTTATGTGATACGACTTCCTGACCGGCGCTGATCATACGCTCCAGGGCATCCCAGGTCGCTTTGACGTCAGGGATCAAGGTCTCAATCGTTGTCTGAGGTGATTTGGCCTTTATTTCTCTTACTGTCTGATACCAGATTTCTGCTCCACGGTCTTTTAATTCATCTCTATTGACAGATGTGATGACGGCGTGCTTGACTTCCATGAGGAATATG
The DNA here is from genome assembly GCA_007125435.1 of Saprospiraceae bacterium. GTDB lineage: Bacteria > Bacteroidota > Bacteroidia > Chitinophagales > Saprospiraceae > SLDF01. Next base: position 3,267 of record SLDF01000321.1, on the reverse strand, counting down.
GCCTCTGCTACTCTTCTAGGCTCATCCTCATCATACTCAGGTGGCCGCCCTGTCTTTACAGCACAAAATGAACAAGAACGCGTACAGGTATTACCCAAAATCATAAAGGTCGCTGTACCGGCTCCCCAGCACTCTCCCATGTTTGGACAATTTCCGCTCTGACAAATGGTATGTAGATTGTATTCATCGACTAACCGACGAACCTTTTTATATTTATCTCCTATTGGTAGCTTTACCCTTAACCAGTCGGGCTTTGATCTCCTCTGGCTGGGGGACTCTACCACCGGCAATTCAATCATAATAATACATTTTAGGAATCCTAACGTTAGGATCTTCGACCTAGTTGCAAAGTTATGTAAAGATTTAAAAAGAATGGTCTATTTGTCTCGGTTACCATGATGGGAACCGTACGAGGAAAGACATCTAACATCAGACCTACCTCTGCAGCTTTTATAAATTCATCATATGCGCCCCACTCAAAGTTAGCTGCTATACGGCCATGAAGCCCCGGGACAAATCGCACCTCATCAATACCTCTGGCAAAGCCGGCAGACCCAAAGATAAATGGTAAATTCAGAAAATCCTCGGCTGTTTCTTCCGTATATCTTATTGCTGTCAATTGCCCTCGGTTCTCACTTGTATTGACATTCAGATATACCGGCTTTAATATTCCCAATGTCGGGCCTCCCTCTAATACCAACGATACTGCTACACCCTTCTCTTTAGCTTTTTCAGAATAGTATTTCTTGATTCCTTTACCAGCTCTTAGCAAGAAGAAGTTATTCTGCTTACCGTAGATAAATGATCGCGATGTCTGATTGTTTGCAGGGTTGATAAACCTGAAGTTTTGTCGATACTCTTTTGGGTGCTTTATCTCTCCAAAGCCTATATAGTAGAAATTAGTCCTGTAGTAGGTCGCCATCTCTCCCCAGCTTACGCCGACATTGTATCCATTTGTATGTAGTGTAAAATCAAAGGTCAACTCTTTTTCATATAGCACACCTTTCCTGTTTTCAGTCAATGGCTTTGGCTGAAATACCACCTGCGCATGCAAAAATGCATAACAAGCGAAAAGTATCAATATGCTCAAAAAATATCTATTCATAGTTTGACCTCGAATGATGCTTTATCTCATGACTGCCCTGCAATACATGTCCATGGCAGAATATGAACTGAAATGGCTTCGAAATAAGGCAAAAAAGCTGCATTTATCATGTAGGTGATTATACCTTATTAAAGAAATCACTTTCTTTGTCGCCCCTAAAAACCTTATCATCAAGCCACAAAGTACAATACAGGCTTGATAGACACTACTAATATAATAAATATTTTTATTAAAACATTAGTTCAATCCATGCCATCTCTTTTTTATTAATGTTTTGTTACTGAGATGGATATTTGTTAACACCATCATCAAGGTGAGTGGACACTTGGGTTTGATCTACTGTCTTGCATCAGCGATGCGGAGTGGGTGGCGACGTCAGGAGCCAGACTCTGCGTAGAGACAACGTAGCAGAGGCCGACCGTCTAGGGAGCCCCGGAGCGTAGCGACCCGTAACGCAGTGAAGGGTGATGCCCAAAACATCAAACGGAAATGCACGCTCTATACAGCTATAAATAGGGCGAAAATCTTACTTTTGGGATCAGCAACGCTTTTGCAATGGAGATAGCCATTTATTCTGATAGTAAGAACAGTAGGGTGACCTATGCCGCCCGGGAGCTTTTTCGGTACAGCAATGTCGATGACATCGTGTGGCTGGATGATGATGCGCTGCAGACTTGCGAACTGCCCATTATCAATTATTCTCATCGGCCGGTCGATCATGCCATCTGTCATATCAAGCCGCACCCGGTCATGACTGTGGGCTATCGACAGCGTCAGGCGCCTATGCAGCTAGAGGAGAGGGATGGAGTGGATTATTGGTTTCAGACCTCTGAGCAGGCTTCTGTTTTTGCCTTTGATATATTGGCCTTGTGCTTCTGGAGCCTGACGTGCTATGAAGAGGCCATCGGACAGCCCTCCGGCACGATGAACCGGCACGCAGCTCAAGATCATCCGCTCTCCAGATATGACCGCCTTCAGGTGCCTCATGTAGAGCTTTGGAAAAGAGCCTTTGCAGCAGCACTGCGGCAAGCAACTGACTCCATGCAGCTTGTCTACACATTTCCGGATCGTCACGCCCTCTCGGTCGATATAGACCAGGCGTGGGCATTCGAGAATAAGCCACTTATCAGGCAATGGATAGGGTTTGGCAGAGATCTCATTCGGTGGGAATCGGACACTATGCGCGCGCGGTTTGACTACTTATTGCGGGGAGAGGCAGACCCATTTGACACCTATGACGCCATACTCGATACAGCCGATCGGTATGGTATTGATACCCACTTTTTCGTTTTACTCTCAGATGGTCGAGGTATTGATAAGAGCTATTCGCCACGCCACCCCGAAGTCAGAAAGTTGATTCGCCACCTTGACCAACGCAGCAAGGTAGGCATTCACTTCTCAGCAGGCACAGCGTCTGACTCCTCACTATTACAAAAAGAATGTCGGGCTCTGGAGAGCATTCTCGATAAGCCCGTGGAGGCCTCCCGCCAACATTATTTACAGCTCAGGTGGCCGACCACCTACAGGTCGCTTCTGGATGTAGGTATCACGGCCGACCACACCATGGGCTATCACGACGGTATAGGCTATCGCGCCGGCACCGCTTGTCCATTTGCCTGGTACGACCTGACCTCCGAATCTGCCACGCCACTCATGGTTCACCCCTTCTTTGCTATGGACGCCGCCTTCAAAAATCAATTGCAGCGCACCCCTCAGCAGACACTAGGCGTATTATCCGCCCATATCAAGTTTATGCGTGCAAATCGCCTGCCTATCGTCCTTCTCTGGCACAATAGCTCCATGAGCCCATTAATGGGCTGGGATGGATGGGCATCCGTACCATATGATATTATGAAAATCTTGGGTGACGGGTGATTTTATGGATTGATGGATTTTGTTGTTTAGAGCGGCTTGTCGCGCAGGTCAGACTATACGCATGTATTCACAGTTTATGTAACAGTCACTTTTATAGCTTTGGGCATCACCCTTCACTGCGTTACAGGTCGCTTTTTAGAGTCTGAAAACAGCCATCTTAATGATCCCAAGTCTTGCTCTTTTGAGCAATCTCTTCGAAAAAAAATACTTACGGAGTCAGGCTACCCTTGATGCCATCTTCAAAGGCTAGACCGCTGCACTGCTTGATAATTTTACTTTATACTTCC
>SLDF01000341.1 GCA_007125435.1 Saprospiraceae bacterium | reverse complement strand
CTTCTCCTAATCATCATTAAAAATGTCAAGCAAATAGTGAAGGAACTGAGCCGCCCCCGGCTCAGCATCGACTAAACCCTGATTTGAACCCAATACTAAGAATGCTTTGTCAATCTGATAATGAAGGAACTGAGCCGCCTCTGGCTCAGCGTCGACCTATATTATAACTAAAACCTGATCTAAGAATAAACTTTAGGACAGCCATTTAAAGAAAAGCCACTCAAAACAGCAGCGACACTCTATGGCAGACCTGTGAATACAAGCGAATAGCCCGGCCCGAAGGGGCACGCCCAAGCAAAAATATTTCTTAATAATCAGAAAATAAAGGCAGTAGTAAGACCTACGCCTGTATGCCTGTAATCTCTGGGGATATCTGTGATTAACTGTGTGACACCGAAAAAGTACCGCACGCCGACATTGACCTCATACTTGTCGAGTAGAGGGATACGAACGCCGGCTGAGATGGATAAGGCCACTGAAAATTGGCTAAAACTTCCTTCGCTTAGTTCTGTGGGGCCTTCTTGGATTGTGATGTCGGTGGTGGGGTCTTCCTCAGGGTCATCGCTCAATATGAGTTCTGTCAACTCTATGCGCTGTCGATTGCTGACATTGTAAAATAGCATGATCTCAGGGTGCACGTAAAAATCTTTGCTCGGCAAGTACACACCTATTGGTAGGTAGGCAAATCGATTTGTGTAGGATTCTTCTACCCTGATGTATATAGGGTCATTCGTGATAGCGACGCGTTCTCCTGACTGCAAATAACCGATGCCGTATGTCAATTCTACATCTTTATTGATGATCTGATGCATGCGGAAGGTCAATGACTGGCCAAATTTGCCAAGTGCAGTTAGCGGTCTATCACTGATGCGGGTGGAAAATGCACCGTATTCTAGTGAAAACTTTCTGTTGCTGCCATCCTCTTGTGCCTGAGCTGATGAGCTGATCAACAAGAATAGCAAAGAAATAGACAAACTGACATGGTAAAAATGGAGCTTCATAATATGTTGTTTTATCTCAGGGCTCTGCGGTTCCAGACTGAGCTTTTCTCTGCCGGAACTTTTAATTTATTGATCTCTCGTTCATAAAATATTGCAGCGATCTGTGCAGCGATCTGTGCATCCTCCTCTGACTGTTTCATCAGAGCCTCCTCAGAGAAGAAGTTTTTTACAAAATTGGTGTCAAACCTGCCGGAGATGAATTCTTCGTGATTGATGGCAAACTTGCCAAAGGGCAGGGTAGTCGGAATGCCACTGACCTCAAAGCTATCTATCGCCTTTGTAAGCTTCTGAATAGCGGCTTGCCTATTGGGAGCGTGCACGATCAGCTTGGCGATCATCGAGTCATAGTAAACGGGTATGACGTCGCCTGACTTGAATCCGGTATCCAATCTGATATCTTCAGAAGTGTCTAGATTGAACGCATCTAGCTGGCCTGTTGCCGGTAAAAAGTTATTCATAGGATCCTCTGCACATATTCTGAGCTCAATGGCATGACCATTGATGGTTAGGTCTTCTTGTCGTATAGTAAGTGGCTCGCCATTGGCGATTTTTATCTGCCATTCTACCAGGTCTAGTCCGGTAATGTATTCTGTGACGGGGTGCTCGACCTGGAGTCTGGTATTCATCTCGAGGAAGTAAAAGCTACCATCTTCATCCAAAAGGAACTCTACCGTGCCGGCGCCTTCATAATTGCAGGCTCTGCTTAGCATGACAGCGGATTCGCCCATTTTTTTGCGCAATTTTTCGTTGACCACAGGCGACGGAGCTTCTTCTACAAGCTTCTGGTGACGGCGCTGAATAGAGCACTCCCTCTCAAAAAGATACAGCACATTGCCATGTTTATCTGCAAGAATTTGAATCTCTATATGCTTGGGCTTACCTATGTACTTTTCTACAAAGACAGCGCTGTCACCAAATGCTGAGGCTGCCTCGCTCATTGCTCTTTCGACCTGATCCGTAAACTCGCTGCTTTTCTCTACAATTCGCATGCCTTTACCACCTCCGCCGGCTGATGCCTTGACCAGTACAGGGAAGCCAATCTCTTCTGCAAACCTCTGAGCCTCTTTAACGTCGGTGATGGCACCTTCTGTACCCGGTACTAATGGTACATTTGCCTTCCCTGCAATTTCTTTAGCTCCGATCTTAGCACCCATCTTGCGCATGGCATCACCTGAAGGCCCGATGAAGACAATATCTGATTTCTGCACGGCATCGGCAAAGTCAGCATTTTCACTCAAGAAGCCATACCCTGGATGTATGGCATCTGCCTGTGCAGCTTTAGCGATTTCTATGATTTTATCACCTAAAAGGTAAGATTGACTGGAGGGCGCAGGCCCTAGTAAATAAGCTTCATCAGCTGATTTGACATGAATGGCCTGACGGTCTGCTTCAGAATAAACGGCTACTGTCTTGATGCCAAGTTGCTTTGCTGAGCGAATAACTCTACAGGCTATTTCTCCTCTATTGGCAATGAGTATCTTTTTGATCATTTATATTAAATCTTTTTGCAAAAATAAGTTTTCGCATATGTTATTAAACAAAGTAACAGATTTCCGAATGGGTAATGTTTTACTTTTCCCTATTTTTTTCACGGGTTGAATGATTCGAAGTCCGTTGGTCAAAAATACTTCTTCTGCAGACTGAATGGCATTCTTATCTATTTTTTGCTCTGTGATATTTTGATTATTGGACTTGAGATGATCTATGATGAGCGCTCTTGCTGTTCCTTGTACGCAGCCTGACGATAGGGGAGGGGTGATATAGGTCTTATCCTTATAGATGAATACATTGTGGTAAATAGACTCAGCTATGTCTCCATCTGTATTCAGCAGTAGGAGTTCGTCTAGCTCCCTTTCTTCCTTTTCTCTATCAGCGATGACGTAGGGAAGGGCCGATGTCTTCTTGACGAAGCCATAAGGTGCACCTGCCGGAATAATGGACCTTTCTGAATAGTCTACAATTAGCCCATTCTCTGGCCATATCGGTGATGGAGAATGCAGTGGTTTGGCATTGATTATACACCTCAGACGCTTCATGCTGCCTGCATATTTACCCGTACCTTCAGTGTAGAACAAAATCTTGACCGATGCATTATCATGAGTTGCTGTTGATGAGATTAAATGCTCGTGGAGACTTTCTTTATTTACCAACGAATCTCTATCCATGCCAAAGAATTGCGCGGACTTTTCTATTCTCGACCAATGGTAGTGCCAGAGTGGGAAAGCGCCATTTGACTTTCTCATGGTCTCGAAAAAACCTTCGCCATATAAAAATGCTCTATTGAATGTAAGATGGTCCAACTGAGATTTTTTTACGGGGCTTCCACCAAGATTAATTAGGTCAGGCATTCAGAGTTTGTTAATTTCGGGCTAAATTAACAAATAGATCATGACAGAAGCGAATAAAACAAAAATATTATGGCAACCCGATCAGGATTGTCTTGAAAATAGCCACCTGGCAAAATACAAGGCGACATTGGAGGAGCAACTGGGTAGGGTTTTTGAGGATTACGATGCCCTGTGGCAGTGGTCAGTGGATAATCACGAAGATTTTTGGAAAAGCATTTGGGATTACTTTGAGGTAATCAGCAGTGAGCCTTATGTTCAAGTCGTAGATGGTGTGCATATGCCCGGTGCAAAATGGTTTGAAGGTAGTCGGCTCAATTACGTAGAGCATATATTCAGGGCTGCCAATGATGAACAGCCTGCAATCTATCATTCTCATGAGCTTGGGGGTCTGGATACGATGTCATGGAAAGAGCTGAGGGAATCCACCGCTGCTTTTGCAGCTTATTTGACGGATCTGGGATTGAAGGCGGGTGACAGACTTGTAGCCTATATGCCGAACATCCCTCAGGCCACAGTAGCTTTCTTGGCATGTGCAGCCAAAGGTATCATTTGGTCAAGCTGTTCGCAGGACTTTGGCATTAAGTCTGTAGTCAGTCGCTTCAAGCAGATCCAGCCCAAAGTCATCTTGTCAGCCAATGGCTACACCTACGGCGGTAAGCCATATATGCGCGTAGAAGAAGTGGAGTCTATTTGTAGTGAAATATCCAGCATAGAGCATCTCATATTAGTAGAGCACATTCAAGAGAAGTATGAGGGACACTTGAGCTTCAGGAGTTGGCAGGACATTATTGGTACCTATAAAGGAGCGAGCTTGACGTTTGAGCATTTGCCATTTGATCACCCTATTTTCATCCTATTCTCATCTGGTACTACCGGCGTACCTAAGGCCATTACCCATGGGCATGGCGGTATGTTGCTGGAGCATCTCAAGTACATTCATTTTCACAATGACGTCAGACCGGGCGAGAAGTTTTTCTGGTATTCGACCACAGGCTGGATGATGTGGAACTATACCAATGCCGCACTTCTGGCCGGTGCAAGTATAGTCTTGTACGACGGCAGCCCGGCTTATCCTAATCTCAATCGGCTGTGGGAGTTGTCAGAGAACTGTGGGATTCATCACTTTGGGACAAGTGCGCCTTTCATCGTGGCATGCATGAAGACCAAGAAGAAACCTGGAGAGGAGTTTGACCTGTCGGCGCTTAGGTCGATAGGTAGCACCGGGTCACCACTTCCGCCGGAGGCTTTTGACTATGTATATGACGCCATTAAGTCAGATGTATGGTTGACCAGTATGAGCGGTGGTACAGATGTATGCACAGCCTTTGTCGGAGGTAATCCGCTTTTGCCCGTATATGAAGGAGAGATCCAGTCCAGGGCCCTAGGTTGCGCACTGTATTGCCTCGATGAAGAGGGTAGAAACCTTGAGAATGAAGAGGGCGAGATGGTTATCACCAAGCCTATGCCCTGCATGCCTGTATACTTCTGGAATGATGAGGGAATGGAAAAATACAGGTCTAGTTACTTTGAGGATTATCCCGGCCTTTGGCGTCATGGCGATTGGATCAAAATAACAGACCGAAAGACACTGATCATCTACGGGCGGTCAGATGCTACCCTCAATCGCCAGGGCGTGCGCATAGGTACAGCTGAGATATACAGCGCCCTAAATCAAATGGAGATCTTAGAAGATAGCCTTATCGTGAATTTAGAGCTGAGCGGAGGCAGACATTTCATGCCCTTATTTGTCAAGATGAAGTCAGACCGTGAGCTCACCGAAGAACTGGCTAAGTCCATTAAAAAGCATTTAAGGGTCAATTGTAGTCCACGACATGTACCGGATCAGATCGTACAGACACCCGACATCCCATACACCATCAGCGGCAAGAAAATGGAAGCCCCCGTCAAGAAGATTTTATTAAAGAAAGACAACAACAAAGCATTCAACAAGGACTCCATGCGCAATCCCGAGAGCATAGCCTTCTTCAGATCCTATGCTGACCAGATAGAATAGAGGGAACTATCTCGAATCTGTGAAATTATTATGGACTTCTGTCAAGAGTAAGCTTTTTTGATGATTTGGGCATCACCCTCCTCTATTCGTCGTCGGGGCGCTTTTTAGAGTCACTTCCGGGCTCACTGTTCGCTCGGCTTTGATTCTGCTAAGGCTACATCGAGTCTGGCTTCGCGTTCGCTACGCCACCCACTCCGCATTGCTGATGCCAGCCTGTAGAAAAAACCATACTTTGAAATACTCCACTCAAAAATGTCTGTATATTTGACCAAATAAGTTCTAAACTACCTCTAATAATTTGTGGATATGAAAAACTATAAGCTGGTATTGAAGACAGGTCTATTGGTAATGACCCAATTTCTTGCCACGAGTAATTGTCTCGGCCAGTGGGAACTCTTTAGGAATGCACCGCCATTATTTAGCGGCGCGAGATACGATAATTTGGCATTTTCTGATTCACTTCATGGTAGTGTGGTTGGCCCCAGCGGTGAAATCCATACGACGATGGATGGCGGTTTTACCTGGGAATCAACAGTAAATATACCAAATTACTTTAGGTCTATATGTTATCAAAGTCGAGATACAGGCTTTGTAGGATCCTTGGAGGGGCGACTTTATAAAACTACCGATGGAGGACTGAGTTGGGTCAACATCACCTCGCGCATACCGGCCCAGGCTCCTGTCATATGTGGTCTCATGGCTTATGGCGATTATGTATTTGGCACAGGGAATTTTGCTGCTCCGGCAGAGTTCATTAAATCAGCGGATAGGGGAGAGACATGGGAGTATATTGCCCTTGACAGTTTGCTATTTGGAGCTGTTGACGTTTATTTTTTTGATGAAAATGTCGGTATCATCGGTGGTATTGGCCTTCCAAAAGCTGACGGTTTAGGATCATTAGGTACAGTTATTATGACAGAGGATGGTGGCATGTCCTGGAGAATTATAGGAGAGAGTAATATACCGAACTCCTACGTATGGAAGTTTGATGTATTATCAAATGGTAAGATATTCGGTGCTTTGCAAACCTTTACAGGTGATATCCCCGCCTATATCAAAGCTGATGGCTTAAGTGAACCCTTCGAGACATTTGTCATAGAGGATGAATCAGGTCTGGCATTTGACGCTCAGGGCATTGGTTTTCTCAATGACGATCATGGCTGGCTGACAGGGTGGGGTATAGGACATTTTGAGACCCTCGATGGAGGAGAGACCTGGCAAAGACAGGAAGGCACCAGTCAGATCAACCGACTGATCAGACTCGATGAGACGACAATGCTCGGTGCCGGTTCATCGGTTTTTGCCTACTCAGATATGACAGCCTCCACAAGTGAAGACCACATATACAATCAAGAATGGCCACACACTCTCCACAAGGTCTACCCCAATCCTGTAGCAGATGAGATGCAGGTGTCACTGCACTTGTCCGCACACACTCTAGTCATGATCCACGTCGTAACTGCTCAAGGGCAAATCGTGCAGCAACATATGAAGCAAACCCTCCCTTCCGGACAGCACGAATTTCGACTGGATACCAGTAGACTAGCCAATGGTCAGTACATTCTAGTTGTCCGCACATATGAGCGCCATATGAGTCAGCCATTTCAGGTCCAGAGATAAAGCAACATAAGAGGTAGCCATGTGGTGTTGTCTATGCTTCATTCGCAACATCATGCGATGTGGTGGGTTCAATCGATACGCTGAAACCGCAGGATATCTTGGCCGATTTGCAATACATAGAAACCGACAGGTAAGTCTGGAATATACAAGGATAAGTGTTTATTCTCTTCGATATCCACTTGATTAGCATGCACGATTCGTCCTTCAGTATCGAATATGACTATACTCTTGCCGGCAATATTCCCTTTGATGTATAACCTGTCCCGGCATGGATTGGGGTATAAGATGAAGGAATCTGATAAAGTGTTGTCTATGGATCGAATGGGGCTCAGCAGGTCGGCAGTAGATGGAGTGGTATAGGATAATCGATAGTATAATAAGCTTTTAGGTGCATTGCGGTCTTTAAAACTATGCATAAATGCTGCCGACCCTTGAATTGAATCTATATATAGGTCTTGCCACATGACACCATCGGATGATCTTTGTATACGATATTTCCCCACTTCATCAGATAAGGAAAATGAATACGCAAGCTGTGGTATGTCATCCTCACTTTTGTTGACATCAAAGCGTATTAGTTCCATGGAGAGCGTTATGGGGAACTCAAAAGCACCTATATCAGGAGCTGCCCCTTGAGGCACAGTCAGCCCATTGAAATCTATCGGGAAGGCACCGAGCATACCTGCGCCTATAGCAGGACTCCCTGCATTTAGTCTGTAATCGCTTTCTTCAAAATCGACAAAAGAAGGATCCTCTCCATATATACCCTGCGACTCAGCTACAGGTAGATTAGGAGTAGACTGTGATGGCTGGTCATACCGGTACCAGAGGTTGTGGGCAAACTCGAAGCTTTCCGGTGCAGTATTGGGGCCAATATTTACATGGGTAGAAATAGAGCCGTATTTTATACTCCATACCCTGCCCATTGGCATGCCCTTACCATCAATAAACAAGAGATCTATCTCATGCTGTATTGCCATCATGACAGCATCTGAACTTACTTTTGCCCCTCTACTTACCGCTATTGATGATACATCAGCAGGAGGTACAAAACGCTTACCTTCTTATGAGTAAATAACAAAGAGATTATT
>SLDF01000370.1 GCA_007125435.1 Saprospiraceae bacterium | reverse complement strand
TTCAGGTAAAATAACTGTTCGTATTTCCAGTAATGCTATGTCGATTGCTTGGAGCTTGAGGCTTGAGACTTGAAGCTTGAGGCTTTGTTAATGCCTATGCCTCAAAGCTCATTCCGACCTTCAGACATTAAGACTTTTGACTCTTTTATCTTTTGCCTTGGCTCTTTTACCTTTTGCCTTGGCTCTTTTATAATACTCCTTTTATCTTTTGACATTTTCCATCCTATCTCATCATTCCTATTAAACTTATTAAAAATTAATAGTCCTCAATTTTGAATATGATATCTTCGCAGCTTCATTTTATTTTTGTCAAATTTCTTTATCAAGAAGTATAATGCATCTATTTTGCCTTATGCGGGCTAAAGGGATTGGCTGTAATCATCAATGCTATGAAATCGACACTATCGAGAACCATTATTCTGGCTTTGCCGCTCATGGTGGCTAATCTTGTCCAGATTCTTATGGGCGTCATTGATGCTGCTATGGTAGGTACTATTCACTCTGATTTATTAGCAGCCAATTCTCTTGTCAATAGCATTGTTACCATTCCTTTTGTATTAGGCATGGGTCTTACTATGGCCATTGCGCCTCTCATTGCAGCAGGAATTGGCAAAAATGACACTAAAGAAGCAGTCGATATATTGATTAATGCAACTATTATTTGCGGCATCATTGCTTTTCTACTAGCTTTGGCTTTATCTCTTGGTGCAGATTTGATATTTTATCTTGGTCAGGATGAAGGTGTGGCTTTAGTCGCAAAACCCTACCTAAAAATCATTGGATGGTCATTAGTTCCTATGCTACTTTTTTTAGCATTGAAGCAGTTTGCAGATGGTGTTGAGGTTACCCGTTTGCCTATGCTGCTCAGTATATACACTATACCACTTAATATCTTTCTAAACTACGTTTTGATCTATGGCAAGTGGGGATTCCCTAGGATGGAACTGGAAGGAGCAGGATGGGCAACATTTATCAGTAGGGTTGTTTTGTTTTTATTGATGGCTATTAGCTTACTTAAGCATTCCAGACTCGAAATGTATTTTAGGAACTGGAAAGAGCACTTTAGGCTGAGGAAAGGTATCATCATTAAAGTCTTAAAAATTGGAATTCCTAGCAGTGCTCAATATGGTCTGGAGTCATGGGCGTTCTCTGTATCTGGTATTATGGTAGGTTGGATAAGTGCACAAGCACTTGCTGCACACCAGATTGCTCTTAGCCTGGCGTCAACATCATTTGTTATTGCATTGGGTCTATCCGGCGCGGGTGCTATCAGGATTGGTAATAATTATGGCAAAGGAGATTGGTATATGGTTCGCGATGTGGGCAAAGGCGTTATTGTTTTATCCATGATTCTAGGCGTGACCAGCGCCATCATTTTCATCTCATTTAAAACCTCTCTGGTACAACTTTTTAATAAAGAGACAGATGTGATCGCCTTAGCGACTACTTTACTGATTTTGGCCGCTATGTTTCAGCTTTCAGATGCTGTGCAAGCCGTCAGTGTAGGCATTCTTCGAGGTTTACAAGATGTAAGAATTCCTACTGTTTTTGTTGCTATAGCATATTGGGTAATAGGTATACCAGCCGGCTATATATTAGCTTTCCACTTTGATCTTGGTGCTAAGGGTATATGGATAGGGTTTTTACTTGGTCTCACAGCATCTGCCGTTCTATTAACATCGAGGTTCAGAAGAATCGTAGCCGTACAGCTATCAAAGAAATGATTCTCTATTCGAACCTAACAGGTTTAATACGGTAGCCCTTTCGCTTGAGTATTCTAAGCATACCATGCTTACCGGGTAAATGAGCCGCACCAACTCCTGCAAACAATGATGAAGATGTGGCTAATTCATCAAAACGGTTCGCCATGATTTTATTTCTTTTATAAATGAGTAATCCCTTATGTTTACCAACACTTTTCTTTGTGGACAGGTATAAGGCTTTAATATTCATTTTCTTATACGCTTTTAAAAGAGATTCTATATTTTTCCTGGATGAAGACACTTTTGAAACAAACTGTTTAAATGCTCTTCTATGGTTTGTACCCTCGACTAAGGCTTTATAAGTATTTAATTGTTCTTCGATAGACTCAAGGTAGAAAGCTTCAATGTCAAATGAAGAAGCTTTCATTTTAAGGTATTCATCCAAACTTCTTGTATCGTCTTTAGCTAAAACCTGTGCCTGTAGAAATTGAATAAGATGCATCGGTGGGACGGAATCAATTGATGAAATGTCAATTCCAAAACTTTTGAAAATAATGTTTCTGACCTTATCATACTTCTTGCCAGTAAACTCAAGCCTATATGACCAATTCAATTGCCTATTTAGTTCGAACATTTTGGCGCTGATAGCTGCACCATCTGTCATATCAAGCTCCATAGCAAAAGCATCACACTTTTTTACATATGGTATAACTGCATCTGCAATGGCCATGATATCCTCATCCATAATGTGTATTGTGCCAAAAAGATAGGATACAGTATCATGTTTTGAGCATTGGTATAAGAGTGTGCGATCTATCATAATTTAAACAAAAAGCCCCGACAAACAAAGGTCGAGGCTCAATTTCTCTAAAGAATACAATTGACTTTGAGATATTCTATTCATAATCAAATGGTAAGACCTTTGATTCCTTAACAGTAGATAGTGTCATCAAAGTTTTTAGTCGTTCGATTTCTTCGATTTGTGATAATGTTTTGAAAAGAATATCCTCATAAGATGGAATATTTTTTGTCACTACTTTCATCAAAAAGTCAGCCTCACCTGTGATAATATAGCACTCAGTAATTTCAGGGATTTCTCTAACTTTCGCTAAAAACTTGTCTAAAGCATTTTCCATTTGCCATGCTAGTGAGACCAGAACAAATGTTTTCACATTAAGTCCAATGGATTTAGCATTGACCTGCGCATGATAGCTTTGGATAATTTCAGTTTGCTCTAGTTTTTTTACTCTTTCTAATGTCGGAGCAGGGCTTAATCCGATCTTCTTCGATAAGTCTAGATTAGTAATCTTACTATTTTCTTGTAAGATTTTTAAAATCTTTAAGTCAATCTTGTCTAATTTGTTTTCTGACATGGGAGTGAAATTTTATAAAATTGAAATATATATTTGCTAAATACAACCGCAAAGAAAATAAAATATTTGTATTTTTCACTATGAGATTGATAAATTATTGCTCCTTGTCTACAAAATTAATAATGCATTTCGAAAATGTAACAAAAATATAATACGCTAGGCTCACCTAAGACATTGATTTTAAACAGAATAACAACTATGTCAGAATAACAATCGGAATTGACAAAAAAAATATGGTTGAACTTTATTTTTTATATCAAAAAACAATGTTCAACCATATTAAAGTTTGCAAATAGCCTTATCCTCTTAGAGTATAAAATAGGCTAAAATCAAATTTATGGGAAAATTCCTAAAGTCAAGTAGTCACTTGCTATCTTATTTAAAGAACTGACAAATGCTGCCGTTCGCAAGTCATTAATATTGCGCTTTCTCTTTTTAACCTCACGTATTTGATTGTAGGCTGTGACCATTGTTTCTTCCAAACCAGATCTAACCAAATCAATTTCATCTGCCCCTCTTGTCAAGAAAATTCTTTCTGCAGAACCTACGGTCTTTCCAGTCATCTCTTCTACAAGAGCAACTAGGTTTTCATAAGTATTAGAATTGAATCTCTTTTCCATACGACCAAATCTCATATGAGATAAGTTCTTTAACCACTCAAAGTAAGAGACGGTAACACCACCAGCATTTAGATACATATCAGGCAAAATAACGATACCTTTTTTCAATAATATATCTTCAACGTCACCGGAAATTGGTCCATTGGCGGCTTCTGCGATAACCTTTGCTTTGATTTTGTTAGCATTTGAAGCATTAATAACATTTTCAAGAGCAGCAGGTACAAGCACATCACATTCAAGTAATAACGCATCATTATTATTTGGTAGATTTTTAGTGCCTGGAAAACCTAATATGGAGCCTGTCTCTTTTCTAAACTTAAGCAACTTATCGATATCTATTCCTGACTCACTGTAAATAGCACCTTCATATTCAGAAACGGCAATTATTTTAGCATCGCCTTCGTGCTGTGATATCTTACCGGCGAATGATCCTACATTACCTAGACCCTGAATTACTATGGACTTGCCAGCTATGCCCGGCGTCACCCCTATGGCTTTACAATCATCTTTATGGCTAAAAAACTCTTTGATGCCATAATACACGCCACGTCCCGTAGCTTCTTCTCTACCTCTGATACCTGATTGGTTGACGGGTTTACCGGTCACACATGCAGCTCCGTCTATTTCACCGTGCTTCATAGTCGTATAGGTATCCACTATCCAAGCCATTTCTCTAGCACCGGTTCCGTAATCTGGAGCTGGCACATCAATACCAGGGCCAATAAAGTTTTTGCGAATTAGTTCTGCTGTATACCGTCTTGTGATTTTTTCAAGTTGCTTAGGTGTATAATTTCTAGGTGAAATTCGGATACCACCTTTTGCGCCACCAAAGGGTACGTCAACAATAGCACATTTGTAAGTCATCAATGCTGCTAATGCCATGACTTCATCCTGGTTCACCATGGAGCTATATCTGATACCTCCCTTTGTAGGCATACGGTGATGAGAATGTTGTACTCTATAAGCTTCTAAAACCTGATATTCATTTCCGATTTTTACCGGGAAACGCATCTGATAAACAGAATTACATACCTTAATTTGCTCTAATAGGCCTTTAGGAAGGCCGGTGTGCACAGCAGCTTTATCAAAGTTCAACTGTACACTTTCAAAGAAAGTTGGTGCTTTTTTATTACTCATGTTTTATTCGATTTTCGATTTTTGATAACTTTCGATCTAAAGAAATTAAATAAGCTACAATACCGATAAATAATACAATTATGACTGCCACTACAACATAAATCTTACCCTGGCTTCTGAAAAAATCATGTATAACCTGACCTTCTGCACGAGCAGAAAAGTATAAACTACTAAATGCAATGATTAAAAGCAAGCTGCGAAGACTGAGAGAAAAGTGTGCAATATTTATCATCAATTATTACCGATCTCTGTTAAATAATATTGTGTTAAATAACTATAGTTCTACGTCCGAAATGTCGGACAAAAATATAATATTTCCAATTAATATATGAATATTAACCATTCATTTCATTTTCCATTTGTTTCCATTCCAATCTGAGAATACGATATCTGATTTCTGCCATCCACACACCTAGTAAAGTCCAACCAATAATAGCAGGATAAAATATCATGCGCATGGTATTGTCAAGGTCTTCGCCACCTAATGCAGGATTACCACCACTACCCGGATGAAGACTATCCTGCAACCTTGGAATAATGAACAATAAAGGAATCAATGTGACAAAAGCAAATATACTATAAGCTGCAGATACCCTGCCTCTTCTTTCATTGTCCTTCATGGAAGATCTAAGCACAAAATAGGCTGAATATATCAAGAGCGCAATTAAGGACATATTTTGCTTTATATCTCCACTCCAAAACTCACCCCAAGTATATCTTGCCCAGACAGCACCTGTGAGCAGTCCTAATACTCCAAATAAAACGCCTACACTAATCAGTGATGTGATTTTCTGATCTAAATCATGATCAGGCTTTTTCAAGTACTTCAATGAGAGAATAAATGCTGCAAGGAATATCAAGATCATTCCAAACCACATTGGAATATGAAAATAAGTGTTGCGTATGGTCTCTGATAATATATTCCGAAATGGAAAACGGTATGCTGATAGATTTGCTAAATCCTTTATCTCTGAAGACCAAAATAACCTGGATTCCTCCCTATCGCCTGGCTCAATATCCTGACGTATAGCTAGTGCCGATGGCCTCACAAATGAACCATCGATATCTGAGCTTATTACCAGATTGACATCAGCCACTTTTGAAGGCACAGGTAACTGTTCTGGTATGTCTACATTAATGGATATCTGATTATCACTAATTATCTCAATAGACTCAACTTTATGCGCATGCTGTTCATCAAGTTTGAACCATATGTTGATTTCATTAGCTTTTGAGAAGAAGGTATTATAACCGGTTATAGTTAATGTATGGCGCTCACCTGTTTTTATACTGAAAGGCTGTACTGAAGTAATACCAGGATTTAGAGGCACCAGTAATCCAAGTAAAAAAACACTGAGCAGTATTATGACTGCCAAACCTTTCCACCAATTTTTCTTCATAGTTATTGATATTATTATATGGGCTTCTTGTTGATCACAATAATAGATAAATCATCTACTAACACAGCAACTTAATCCGAATTATGCATTGGAAATTCGTAATGAGGGTTAAAAAGGTGAAAAAATAAGTGATTTTGTGAATGAACCATAGTCACCCCTACGGTAAATGAACAAAATCAAGCAAAGCGACTTATTTTGAAGCCTTTTGAAGCCGTAATACCCGCCTGCTGCCATCGTCAGGTGGCGGGCAGGGATTTTCTAATGCATAATACGGATTTAATCCTTCCAAAGAAAAGGAAATAAATATAGAGACAAGCCTATCAAAAGCAAATCTACTCCAATTAAAATCTGAATATCGGACATTATATGTTCATCATTTATCAAACCAACAGATTGTGCCGTTAATTTTAAAACGATCAGTAAAACCGGAATAATAACAGGAAAACCAAGAATGGCCATTAGTGTTGCCTGATTACTACCTCTTGATGCTACGGCTGCTACAAATGTCAGTGCTATTCCTAATCCACTTGCGCCCAAAAATATGCCGGTAAAAAACAACAATGTTTGTTTGACAGGACTCCCTAAAAATATAAACATTGCAAAGTAGCTAAGCATGCATATGACCATTAATAACACCAGGTTATAAATAATCTTGGATAAAATAATACTGTAAGGGCTTACCAATGTATACAAAAACAGACGTTGGCCGCTAGTCTCCTGCACAAACCCTTTCAAAACAGCATTAATAGCTGCAAACAGTATTATGACCCAATATAGCGCTCCCCATATCTCTTCAGGAAATCTTGTGATTGATGTATAAATGATATACACAGTCGAAAGCACATAAAGCAATATACCGCTAATAGCATATTTCTGCCGATACTCAATAGTCATCTCCTTATGCAAAAGAACTTTTATCTCTCTTCCTATCACTGTGCATTTTTATAGTCACAAATGTAATCAATCGCAGGTTAAGCCTTCTATCTTTTGCGTAGTTTTCAATTCGAAAATCAATTGACTGCCAAACATGCTGGCCGGTGTTTGAAAACCTGGAGTAAAAGAGTCCTGCAAAACTTGCTCTGCAATATGAGCTGCAAAAAAAGAGGTCAGTGAATAAGCCTCTTGACATTTCAAACGAATACAAGCGGATCGCCCATTTCTATCCGCCGCACGAGCATAGATATATGTCGATGCTGTTTCCATGGTACTTTGGTCAGGTCCCGGAGGTCGATCGTCGATTTTTTTTAACATCCAGTTGCGTAGCCATTTTATTCTGAATAAAGGTCTTAATAAAGACTGAAACTTAACCAGCCGTATTGTTCTAGGGTGAACGGCCATGTAGGCCACTATATTGGGTATACCTGTTGTATGATGAGCAGTGGATACATCTCCCCAGGGAATGGACATAACATGCCTCTTTAATTGATGGTCAAATTCAATAACTTTAGATCTTTTGCCTGTATTTTCTGCGGTCAATTGTCCATCTTTTCTTACTCTACCTTTATCGGCCATGCCCAATACAGATGTCTTCATCGTACCTCTGGATATTTGTCCGCCTTTTTGATAGAAAGCAATTTCTAAGGACTGAGCTTCTTCTAATGCTTCTTTTGCCATCAAGCCTGCGCAATCAGTAGGTACAACGTCAAAACCAGCTCCGGGCAAAAGTAATACACCTCTTTCTGCTGCAGCTTTTCCAAGTGACTTAGCTAATTCGAAAACCTGAATCTCACCTGTTATATCAATGTAATGAACACCTTGATCTATACACGCCTTTATCATTGGCTCTGCAGTGTAGATAAATGGACCTGCCGCATGAATAACCAATTTGTGACTAGCAATATGTCTACATATATTTTGATGATCATTCAAATCGAAGATACGATAATCTACATTATACGCTTCTCCTAATGCTTTGATTTCATTTTCATTTCTACCGGCAACGGTAAAATTTATCTTTCGATTGACCAACTCCTTAATGATTAACTTACCCGTGAATCCATTTGCTCCGTACAATAAAATAGCTCTCCCCATTACTCCAATTTAATTATTTCATCAAAATAGTTTCAACCCATGGTTATTATCAACCATTCTATGAGGTTTCTATAAGTTAGAAATATCTCCGCGGCCGACAATTCCTCTAACGCACCCATTCTATCTTTTAAATATGCTATATAATCCTCAGGTTCTTCATGCTCTTGCAATTTAGAAAATAAGGACAACATTTCAACAGACTGAGACATAAAACCTTTATGGAGTTCTTCTATCTCTGAAAGTTTGGGGTTTTGCGCAATCATTGTTTTAAATGAATCGGACTCTGCTAAAAATGCTTTCAATCTAGCCACCTCCAATTCTAATAACTGCCATTCACCTTTGTTTAAGCCGGATAGTATAGCCG
This sequence comes from Saprospiraceae bacterium, assembly GCA_007125435.1. Taxonomy (GTDB): domain Bacteria; phylum Bacteroidota; class Bacteroidia; order Chitinophagales; family Saprospiraceae; genus SLDF01. The sequence goes on along the minus strand of SLDF01000370.1, from coordinate 15,718 downwards.
CTTTCATATACCATAAGTTCAATGCATCAGGATTGGTAGCGTCTACTGACCGGGTCAGAGGCGTATAGGATGTATATCTTGGTTTTTGTCCATGTCTTGCATAGCCCTCCAAAGGCTGAAACCAATCTAAGAAATATTCTAAATGATGCGACATGGTTCTTTCACTTAATTGTCTGATCAAAGCCTGTCTGTTCTTTAAATGCTTAGATCCTGCTTTTTCAAGATGTGCGCTTACATAGACTAACCTCCGATACATATCATCGACATCATTAACGGATGCATCAGACCAAAGCCTTTCTGCAATAGCGGCTGTGCGAGGCCAGATTCTTGTCTCTATATTTTCTTTACTCACAAGCTCAGACCACATGGTTGCCTCACCCCCTTTAATCAATTCCAATTGTTCACCGGTTAGCGGCATATCATCTGTGACGGGGTCATTCTGATAATGAAAAGCTGCTGTTTGCGAAAGGTCAATATAATATCCATTTGACAGGATAGTTTGGTAACCTGATTGGGCTGCCTCTACCAGCTTTTCCTTTCCCCTCCACGCATGGATAACTATATCTTTATTTAAGCCGGATTGCATGATTTCGTCCCAGCCTATCATTCTTTTGCCATACCTGGTCAATATATCGTATACCCTGTTATTGAAATAAGCCTGTAGCGCATGGTTGTCTGGTATATTATTATCTCGCATGAAGACCTGGATGTCTTCATTGTTATCCCAGTCTATTCCGTTGTTTTCATCTCCTCCAATATGGATAAATTCATCCTTAAACAATGCGCTCATCTCGCCCAAAAACCCATCTAAAAACTCGTAAACTTCGTCTTGTGTTGGATCAAATGTTGGGTTAAACACACCGAAGTACCGCTCTAAACCCTGAGGTGGAGGGCCGGCGCCAAGCTCAGGGTATGCCACTAGCCAACTGGTGGCATGACCAGGCAAATCAAACTCTGGCATGACCCTGATCCCATAAGAATCAGCGAATTTTATGAATGATACGACCTCTTCCTGAGTGTAATATTGACCGTCAGATCCCTTCTCGTGCAGTCTTGGGAAGGCCTTACTCTCTACTCTAAAACCCTGATCCTCTGTCAAGTGCCAATGCAAAACATTCATCTTTACGGCGGCCATACCTTGAACAATGCGCTTCATCACATCAATCGGTATAAAATGTCTGCATACATCTACCAAAAGTCCACGCCATTCAAAGCGAGGGTAATCCTGTATTTCAGCTTCTTGTATTACATACTTGTTATCTTTGATAATTACCATTTGCAATAAAGTCTCCAGTCCTCTTAATGCGCCAATATCAGTTCTTGATGTCAGGCTAATACCTTTATCTCTGGTAACAACAATTTTGTATGACTCATCTACAGCAGGATTTAAGTCAGCCGTCTCACCATATGTAATAGTCAAATGAGCGGCTTTATCTTTGTTCAAAGTTTGCCACAATATGCGTGCACCTGTCATTGCACCAAGTCTATACTTAAAGCTCTGAACATAGGCGTCTAACCGATGACTACCGGGCCCCTCAAGTGAAACATTAAAGTCATCTTTGATCATAAAATACCCTTCTCCATGTTTTACACTCTGGGGGAAGGGCATTATATCAAGTTGACTAGCGACCTCAGAGGGTAAAACAAAAGCAATCAGAGAAATTAAAATGAACCTTCCAATCATCACATTCATGCAGGATAGAGTTAAAGTTATTTATCAATTTTATTTTTATCATATAACACACTTATTGAAATGGGGATATATCAATTTACTGCTTTGGGCATCACCCTCGTCCTGTCGTCCTCGGGTCGCTATGCTACGCTACTCACTATTCGTTCGGTCCTGCGGACTGCCTTCCTTCGGTCGGCATAGCTCCGCAGCGCTGATGCAGGTCTAGAGTAAACCATATCTTGAAATGTGCCCATTAATATAAATACAGTAATCACGAGTTTAACGGATTGTAGTGTAAAACAAAGATATGATTTTGATTGTATTACAGCCGATAAACTAAAGCAACTTTATAAGTATCAATACTTCTTGATTGTTAGAGGGCACTGCAAAGATTATGATTTATGATGTCCATGTGCTTGACAGAATTTATCGGTGTGTCGATACAAAAAACTGTAAATTTGATGCTTACCAACAATTAAACGTAAAACCAATGAAAACCATATTAAAGTTAGAAGAGATCCCTCAAATTATACTTGGCATGTATTTGTTTGATAAATCAGGATACCCCTGGTGGGTATTTGCTGCTCTGATACTGACACCTGATATTTCAATGATTGGATATGGCATAAATGATAAAGTCGGGGCCATATTGTACAATATTTTTCACCACAAAGGACTGGCCATCATGTTGGGTATGTTTGGTTGGATTGGTTATTATGAAGTATTTCTACTTGCAGGTATCATAATGTATACACACAGCTCTATAGATCGGCTATTTGACTTTGGGCTCAAGCAGTTTGATGGGTTTAAATACACCCACTTGGGTAAGATAGGAAAGACGTCACATTAGAATGACTAATATATTATTCGGTATGTTATGATCGATCAAAAAGAAATGGCTTGAATATATAATTGTATCGTAATTAGGAAACTATTATCTTTGCATAAACGTTCATAATTTGAAATATTTTGAAATAGAATTTTTACCTGAAGCATTGGAGTATCTAAACAATATTCCTACTAAAGCTAAGGATAAAATCCTTTTCAATATGGCTGTGGCAAAGTCAAAGAAAGATCCTAAGTTATTCAAACCATTGCAAGATGGAATTTGGTATTTCAGAGCTCGACATTTTGGTATTCATTATAGAATGTTTGCATTTTGGGACAAGACCAATAAAGTTGACACTCTTGTAATTGCAACACATGGGATAATTAAAAAAAGTAACAAGCTAAATAAGTCAGAAATTAGAAAGGCAAAAGCTATCAAATATAAATATTTTGAATCAAAAAAATAAAAGTATGCAAACCACAAGTTTTAATGAAGTTTTGGATATTCACATAGGCAAACGAGGTACTGAAAAACGAGAAAAATTTGAGCAAGAGTTAAGAATTGAACTTTTAGGAGATGCAATTAAAAAAGCAAGAAAGGCAAAAAAATTAACACAAGAACAACTGGGTGAACTTGTTGGGGTTCAGAAGGCACAAATCTCTAAAGTAGAGAATTCCGCAACTGATGCAAGATTTGCAACCATTCTTAAAGTTTTTGACGCTTTAGGCGCAAAAGTAAAATTTAGTATAGAAATCGACGAACAAAAATTATTGATTAGTGAATAAGAACACCCAGATCTTAACAAAGTCTATGAAAATAATTTGACTATCGTCAAAATCATATTACAGTCTCGGCATTATAAGTGTCTTATTGCAAAATTATATGCACCTAGAGCTATAGCCTTACTTGTATCAAGGCGACTTATACCGATAGCCAACTTTTTGATGGGTCTGTATCTCACCTGTTTTTGACTTTCAGGTACATCGATTATAACACTTTCGTCCTTTAAGAACTGAGACCGGCCTTCTACAGATTCGAAATCATATATTTGACTCTCAAGCCTATTGGCGCTTTTACCATCTAATGTCTTGACTTTACCATTTAGAACTGAAATGGTATGGGGTATGAACAAGTTATAAGCTGAGGATAGTCCACCACCTAAAACGACACAGCTATCATAAATAGTAATTAAATTAGCTAATGCTGAGCCCAGAAGCTGTCCAAATGTCTTGAAGGTCTCCATAGCAGCATCTTTGTCTCCTTCCACCTCCCCTATGGCTATTTTATAAATGTCCTTAGGTTCCAGACTATGTGACTGCTGACTGAATTCTTTGTATAGTCTTTTCAACCCTCGAATACTCAGACTTTCCTCTGCAAAAACATCTGGTCTTTCGGGGTGCTGTAGTGCCCATATTTCTGATGCGGTGAAAGTATCACCTTTCAATAGGATGCCATCATGAACAAATCCACCACCAAAGCCAGTACCGAGTGTAACACCGATCAAGTTCTTAAATTGCTTTGAGGATGAGTGTTCTTTTAACTGCTTATTGATCTCAGGGAGCAGTCCGAAGTGTGACTCTCCATAGGCAAATAAGTCGCCATCATTATGAATAAATACAGGTATAGAAAAAATATGCTCCAGAAATGGCTTTAATGCTACTCCCCCTCTGTAACCTGGAAGGTTTTTACAATCTCCAATGATACCAGCGTCAAAGTCAGCCGGACCGGGAAAAGCAAAACTTATAGCAACGGGCGACTGGTCAATAGTATTAGACATGTGTCTAAACCCTTTGACCAACTGAGCTAAGCTTTTATCTAAGTCGTGTCCAAAAGATGGTAAGGTAAATTCTTCGGCAATAAACTCACCACCTTGAATGGCAGAAAAAACAAAGTTAGTCCCACCTGCATCCAATGTCAATACGATTTCAGAAGATTGAATATTACCCATCAATAGTTATCCGTTTATTTGCCTGTAAAGATAGACTTACCGCCATAGATTGGAAATATTTCATGATCAATAAGTGTAAATATGACACAAATAATACGCTGACTTTATTAAAGCTATCTTTCCTGGGTATCTCTGGATTGATTAAGCCTATATGAATGATAGTTGTTGCCACTATTAGAGATGATCCAAGACCATTCTAGTCACACTGAACGCTAATATTTCAATGGTTTATTGGAGCTTTCAAATGTCCACAGGTCGCTTCTCTAATTTACTTTATCTCAATATTCACATCTTGCTGCGTGAGGGATAGCAGCGATATGAGTGGCTGACGAATGGATAGCAGGAACAGATGTATGGGGGCGACCGGAGGAAGCCATCGTACATCTTGTGACTGCCCATGAGACAGTCAGGAATACAAGCGGATAGCCCGACCCCGTACGGTAGTAAGGGGGCACGCTAAAAGAAAAACTCTACTTAACATATCAAATAATCTGGAGCAGGAGACCTTTGAGATAAGAACCTTCTCTGTGAAATATATTGACGGGGTGATCCACACCTTGTTGCAACTTTGAAAGCACCTTAATCTGTCTACCGGATTCTAAAGCTGCAGCAACAATGGTGTTGTAAAATAGGAGATCATCGACAGCTTGGGAACAAGAAAACGACAGCAATAGTCCTTCTGATTTTACGGCTTTAATAGCACTGATATTCAATCGTTTATATCCTTGAACGGCCTTGTGTTTTTTAGAAAGGGACTTGGCAAAGGCAGGAGGGTCACATATCACGATGTCAAATGCTTTATTGACGCTTTTAAGATAAGCCTGACAGTCGGATTGTATAGCCGTATGACGACTTGGATCGAAATGATTTAGCTCTATACTTTGCTGAAGGTTATGAAGAGCTGTGGCAGAACTATCAACAGACGTAACGTGGGCAGCACCGCCGGCAAGAGCATTGAGTGAAAATCCGCCATTGTTGCAAAATAAATCGAGTACGGTACGGCCATCACTAATCTTCTGCAAGATAGCTCGGTTTGACCTCTGATCCAGAAATGTACCTGTCTTTTGACCCTTGACCCAGTCAACCGATAGCTTGATACCTGACTCGATGACAACCGCGGAAGTAGCCTCGCCTTTCATGAAAACATTAGCATCTGTATCTGATTGATGCATAGTATTGCTACTCTTGCAATAAATAACCGCCGGATTGCCCATAACTTCATCCAGTGCCTCCGCTATAATATCGCGTTGCAAAAACATCCCTAAAGAATGGCACTGAAATACAACGTGGCCATCATAATAATCGACGATTAGCCCCGGAAGACCATCGCCTTCACCATGAACAAGACGAAAGCAATTGGTCAGGGCTCTATCAATAAAAACCTGTCTCAGTTCATATGCAGTCTTGATTCTGTCAATAAAGAATGATCGATCAATGTGCTGACCTGTTCGACTCAAAATACGCACGCTAATCGAACCGCTAGCTTGAAAATGACCAATCGCCAATAACACGTCCGTGTCCTCTGCGTATACATGCACAATGGATCCATCTGATGGAAGTGGCTGCCCTTTAACTAGAGCACCGGAAAATATCCATGGATGTCTATTCTTTAGAAGTCCAACCTTAGACTTTTTTAAAAAGACAGATGGTGTATTTAACTGATTGTTAATCTTATCTGTCATCAGTCTTCAAGTTTTTCTGCTATACTTTCCCAATTGGAATATGCTGCTGTCAACTGGGCTTTTTTCTCACTGTGCTTGGCAATGACATCGTCGTAGTCTTTGGACATGTAGAAATCACTTTCTGCTAGTTTGGCTTCCAGGGATTTGATGTCGGTCTCTAATCTTGAAATTTTATTCTCTACTTTATTCAGCTCTTTTTGTATCGTTCTTTTTTCATGGTCAGTAAGTCCGTTTTGGCTTGGTGTGTCTGGTTTGGCTTCCGGTTTTGTCTTTTGCGTCATTTCCACCTGCCTCATGTCTTCAAAAGCCTTCTTTTCCAGGTAGTAATCAATATCCCCTAGAAAAGTCTTAATCTTCTTATCGCGAAACTCAACGACTTGATCTGTAAGCCCTTTAAGGAAATCCCTGTCGTGAGAAACGACCAATAATGTCCCAGTATATGCTTTGAGGGCTTCTTTCAATACATCTTTAGATAGAATATCCAGGTGATTGGTTGGCTCATCGAGCAGTAGGAAATTAATCGGCCTTAAAAGTAAACAAGCCAGAGCCAATCTAGCTCTTTCACCACCGGAGAGTACTTTGACTTTCTTATCGACATCTTCTCCACTAAACATAAAAGCACCGAGAATACCTCTGAGTTTGGTGCGCATATCCTCAGGAGATACAGACTCTATAGCCTCTAGAACAGTCTGGTCTTTGTACAGGACTTCAGCCTGATTCTGTGCATAGTAACCGAGGTGTATATTTGTTCCTTCTTCCAGAGAGCCTTCGTGATAGTCTTCTTTTCCTATCAGTATCTTTGCGAGGGTGGTTTTGCCCTGCCCATTTTGGCCAACGAATGCGACGCGCTCTCCCCTCTCCAGTTGGAAATTGATCTTATTCAATACGTGAAGATCACCATAGGCTTTAGAGAGACTATTGGCTTTTACAACAACCTGAGAAGATCTTGGCGGCTCAGGGAATCGTATCTTCATGGTATGTGTATCAGCTTGATCGAGCTCTATTCGATCCATCTTGTCAAGTTGCTTTTTCATCGATTGCGCCATTTTGGTCTTAGTCGCTTTGGCCATGAACCGATTGATGGTGCGTTCTTTTTCTGCTATAACTTTTTGCTGATTCTCATAGGCTGCCATAAGCTTTTCTCTACGCTCGGCTCGTAGGGTTAGATATTTTGAGTAGTTAGCTTTGTAGTCATATACATTTCCCATTTCCACTTCGATAGTCCTCTGGGTGACGTGATCCAAAAATTGCTTATCGTGAGATATGAGTATGACGGCACCGCTATAATTCTTTAGAAATTTCTCGAGCCACAGGATAGAGTCTATATCAAGGTGATTGGTAGGCTCATCCAGGAGCAAGTAATCCGGCAGTTGAAGTAACATCTTGGCCAGTTCGACACGCATCTGCCAACCTCCGCTGAAGGTTTTGAGCTGTCTGTCAAAGTCCTCTTGTTTGAAGCCGAGCCCTTTGAGAATGCGCTCTGTCTGAGCCTCAGCTTCATCAGGAGAAAAAACCGATAGACGCTCTGTCAAAGTACTGAGGTCAATGATCAGGTCTTGATAAGCTTTTGACTCATAGTCCGTCCTCTCAGCCAATTGTGTATTGATATCTGCAATCCTGCGGTCTATTTCATGTAAGTGATCAAAAGCAGAGGCCGCCAGCTCTCTTACTGTCTTTTCCGTCTGCATGATCAAGTCCTGATGCAAATGTCCTATCGTCGTTCCATTGGGCTGGTTGACACTTCCACCGTCAGGACGAATGTCTCCGGTTATGACTTTTAAGAGGGTAGATTTACCGGCTCCATTTCGACCCACAAGACCTAGTTTTTCACCGGGAGAAATGCTCAGATCTATATTGTTGAATATAATTCTATCGCTGTATTGCAGATATATTTGATTAAGTTGGATCATATAAAAAATTTGAGCGCCAAAGATAAGACTTAATCATATACTAATTCAAGGCTACCTGTAAAAACCATGGAAGGGTTCGTTAGCCACTATGAATAGAGTGTCAAAAGCTAGATTGCTTTATGCACATATTCATTACACTTAGGGCATCACCTTATTTCCTTACCCCAATATTGGGGTAAGGAAATAAGGTCGCTACGTTTCGGGGCTCGCTGTTCGCTCGGCCTCGATTGCGCTACGCTACATCGAGTCTGGCTCCTAACGTCGCCACCCCTACACATCGCTGATGCGTAAAGGTCATGATTTAGTGAAAATAAAGTAATGGTAGTTAATAAAAAGCGTGTGCCAATTTATCGAAGACCAATTCATGGTACATATGAGCCAATGCTAAAGGCAAAACTGGAATTAAAACGTAGTCTCAGATAATTAATTGAGATTCATTTCGTCTTTAATGTCAGCTATGACAGCAAAAGTAGAGCCTTTATCCTGAAGCAATAATTTCCATAAGTTGGACTTAACATTATTAAAAACATAGTTAAGGTCATACTTGGTTTTGATCCATGAGCCTATGGTGATCTCTTCTTGTAGCTGTCCTTGAGACCACCCGGAATATCCAACAAAAAACATAATATCATCGTCGCCAATAAGACCCTTTTCTATCATGATCTTTATTTGTTCAAAGCTGCCGCCCCAGTAGATATCGTCAGCTATATAAATAGAATCATCAATGATATCACCTGCTTTGTGTATGTAATGAATGGTATCAGTAGCAACAGGGCCGCCATAAAAGGCCTTAAGCTTGAAGTCCGGAAAATTAGGAAGCAGTCTGCTAATATCTATATCAATGGGCTTGTTCATAATAAAACCCACCGATCCATCAATACCGTGATCACACAAAAGTATAGCACTTCTGCGAAATCCGGGATCAAGCATGAATGGCTCTGCGATCAGGAAGTCTCCTTTCTTAATTTCAATCTTAGATTGCATATTTCAAATATAACCAAAGTAGTTTAATATAGTCGACTTTATGTGCCACAAATTTTTATTCAATAACCAGAAAATATATTTTTGACAAAAAGATAATTCATTATTCCACAAAAACAGAACGAAGCATGAGTACAATAAATCGCTACCGGACAGTCATCTCATTTGTCTTGTCATTATCTTTTATTTTTATTGTCTTATCGGTCAATGGCCAGAGCGAATGGATTATTGAAGCCACAAGCATTGATAAAGACAATTACTACGGTGAAACTGTGGCTAATGGCATGATTGGTATTGTATCTGATGCGTCACCACTGCAAGTAAAAGATGTTATTTTAAATGGTGTCTATGATCATTACCAACGTGGTAGGGTCTCAAATATTCTGGAGACATTCAATCCAATGAATATCATTTTAGAAATCAATGGCGATCGCATTAATGATAATAACATCGAATCGTTCACACAGCAAATTGATATGAGGCACGGCTTGTTTGAAACAGCCTTTCTCATACCAGGCAAGGCAAAAGTACGCAGTCAGATGACGGCTTTAAGGCACTTGCCATACACCGCTATACACCTTGTAGATGTAGAAGCAAAAACAGATATAAGTGTGACCTTTATTAATGAAATCATTGCTCCTGATCACCTTATAGATATCAGGTCTTATTTTAGCCATATCGACCGCCCACATGTTTTAATACCGCTGTTAACATCGGTGGCCGATAGCCCCTCAGGACAAATAAATGTGGCAGCGAGTAATAGCTTTATATTTGAAGAACCACACGGCGAGGAGCCACAAATCATACATGAAGATTGGGACTACAATAGACATCTGGCAAAATTCACTGTAAAGCTGAAGGCAGGAAAAACTTATAAACTGGGCTTAGTCAGCTCAAGTGTTTCCAGCGTACATTACCATGATCCACACAACGAAGCTGAACGACTTACCATTTACGCAAAGTTAGAGGGCATCAGTAGACTTATGGATGCACACAGGTCAGCGTGGGACGAGCTTTGGGAGTCTGATATAGAAATTGTAGGGCAAGCTGAGCTTACCAAAGACATCAGAGCTGCTCTTTATCACCTTTATGCTTTTGCGAGAGCTGGCAGTTCGCTTAGTCTAAGCCCTATGGGTTTGTCAGGACTGGGCTATAATGGTCACATATTTTGGGATACAGAGCTATGGATGTATCCTCCCTTACTTATCATGCAGCCCGATATTGCGAGGTCTCTATTAGATTACAGATATGAAAGATTAGAAGCAGCCATGCAAAATGCATTTGCCCATGGATACAAAGGGGCAATGTTCCCATGGGAGTCTTCTCATTCCGGGCAGGAAGATACACCGGTATGGGCTTTGACAGGACCATTTCAGCATCATGTCACTGCTTGCATTGGCTGGGCATTCTGGAAGTATTATGAAGTAACACAAGATAAAGAATGGCTTAGGACAAAAGGCTTTCCTGTACTTAGGGAGGTAGCACATTTTTGGAAAAGCAGAGTTGAACCCGATGAAGAAGGCGTATGTCACATCAATAATGTTATAGGTGCTAATGAATATGCAGAAAATATTGACAATAATGCATTTACGAACGGCATTGTCAAGACCGTTCTTAGATATGCAACTCTTGCAGCCAAAGAAGTAGGACAAGAAGCCGACCCGGAGTGGAATGACATTGCCGACCGCATACCTATCCTCAAAATGGAGAATGGTGTAACTAAAGAAAATGCGACTTACGCCGGTGAAATCATAAAACAGGCTGATGTTAATTTGTTATCTTTCCCTTTAGATATTGTCAGCGATAAAGCAGAGATGGAAAAGGACTTAATATACTATCAGGATAAACTTGATCCATCAGGGCCTGCAATGGGATTCTCGACAGTTGCTACCATTAACGCTATATTAGGTAATACAAGTGAGGCTGTGGACCTTTACATCAAGTCTTATCAGCCCAATAGACTGCCACCATTTGGAGTATTGGCTGAGACCGCCGGTGGTACAAATCCATATTTTATTACAGGCGCTGGTGGTATGCTTCAGACTGTTCTATCTGGGTTTGGAGGCATTATGATTAGACCGGATGGCATCCAGCTAGAAGCTAGGACTCTACCAAAAGATTGGGAGAAAGTTATCATCAGAGGAGTCGGACCTGACAAAAATACCTTTGTTATCGAGCCGTGATTTTAGTATCAATTATTTACTTTTGAGACCACTAATTAAAACAATGCTCTTGAAAAAAATAGTAATAGCAGTTGATGGATATTCTTCTTGTGGTAAAAGTACTTTGGCAAAGGACCTGGCTTCGGTATTAGCCTACATTTATATAGACTCCGGTGCCATGTATAGAGCTGTAACGCTTTACTTCATCAATAATAAAGTCAAATTCCATGACAAAGACGAACTCCAAAATGCATTGAATAATATAAGCATTGAATTCAAAAATTCCATTGATGGTAAGTGCTCTACTTATCTCAATGGGAAAGACGTCGAAGCAGAAATCCGACAAATGGAAGTATCTTCAAAGGTTAGTGAAGTAGCTGCCATATCTGAAGTCAGAAGAAAGCTCGTACAGGAACAAAGAAAAATGGGCGCAGAGAAAGGGATTGTCATGGATGGCCGTGATATTGGTACAGTCGTATTCCCCAATGCAGAAATAAAGCTTTTTCTCACCGCAGATGAGGACATAAGAGTTGACAGACGATTTGATGAACTCAAGTCTAAGGGCGAAGAAATTACCAGAGATGAGGTAAAAGAAAACCTAAAGCACAGAGACTATATTGACAGTACACGAGAAGACAGCCCCTTAATGAAAGCTAAGGATGCTATTACGCTTAATAATTCCAAATTGGATAGAAAAGAGCAATTGAACGAAGCACTTAAAATTATAAAGACATATGTACATCAGTAAATTATTTCTGACCGATCAATATCAACCTATCTGATGTAGATTCATCATAGGAATTTAACTGATAATCGCCGTAAGTATCTCTTATGGTAATACCATTTTCATCGAACAGTTTCATAAAGTCATTCAGTGTAAAAGCCGCTACCTCTTCTCTGTATACACTAATTTGACCATGTCGATCGAATGTAATCTCCTTTATGATTTTATTACCTTCAATAAATCGCTTTATTTTAAAGGTAACATCCTCCCTGGTAATTGTTTCGTAAGGACGGAGTTTATTTCTAATAGGCAAAGCATTCAGGTAATCTAAAATGATAAATCCTCCCTTTTTTAATGCGTGAGCTACATTGCCAATGACATTACTATGCTCTTCAAATGAAGAAAAATAGCCAAAACTGGTAAAAAAATTAAAGACAGCTTCAAAATCATTTACAGGAAATGGTTGCCGCATATCATGATGTATGAATCGAATCTCAGCATCTTGATAATGTCTGGCATAGGCTAAGCTCCGCTTTGACAGATCAATACCATAAGTAGAAAAGCCTTTTTGATGAAGATAGTGAGAATGACGTCCCCTACCACACGCTAAATCTAAAACTTTGGACCCTTTTGTTAATCTCAAAGAGTTGATGAGTTTATCTATCAGATGTGAAGCTTCAGTCTTATCTCTATACATATATAGCAAGTGATACTCCTCTTGATCAAACCATTCTTGAAACCATTCTTGTTTAATTTTTGTCATAGCTTAGTTATGAATCATGCAAAATTATGAATAAAATCATCAAATTACTAGATCTTTATACTAGTTCTAGAGCACTATATCGACAAAAGCGAGGGTGTTCTTACACTTAATATAACTGTAGTATATTTAATCATCTTAATCCTCGCGGTGTCTAATTGCTTCAAAGCCTATATCTCATATCGCCGTATAATTTTCTAATCACTATTGCTCTACTTAGAAGTAATTTTGACATTTTGAAAAGACCGGGTTTGTAGTCGATATAATTTGTTTATTTTTGCAAAAAATAGATAGATTGAGTTTAATAAAATCCATTTCAGGAATCAGGGGAACGATTGGAGGTGAGCCGGGACAAAACCTCACGCCAATTGACATCGTTAGCAGTACAGCAGGATATGCACATTTTTTACAAAAGCGCAGTGATAATCGCAAGGTTGTAGTTGGTAGAGATGCCAGAATTTCAGGTAGTATGCTGAATGGTCTCGTCATTAACACACTTATTGCTTGTGGATTTGATGTTGTTGACTTAGGCTTATCTACTACACCTACTGTTGAGATGATGGTCTCTGCAGAAAATGCTGCCGGCGGTATTGTATTGACAGCAAGCCATAATCCCAAAGAATGGAATGCTCTAAAATTTCTTAATGAGAAAGGTGAATTCATATCTGCAAATGATGGGCAAGAGATTATTGATACTATCGCAAATGGACAGCTAGATTTTTCCTCGGTTGGAAACATTGGGAAAATTATACCCGCAGAAAACGCTTTTCGACATCATATTCAGGCAATACTTGAATTGTCCTTTATTGATAAAGCATTAATCAAGAGTAAGCATTACAAAGTTGTCTTAGATCCCATTAACTCAACAGGCAGTCTCGTCATACCACCTCTTTTAAAGGCATTAGGATGTGAAGTTATCTCTATACACGATGATTGCTCAGGAAACTTTGCCCACAATCCGGAGCCATTAGCTGATCACCTAAAAGACCTGTCGACAAAGGTTAAAGAAACAGGTGCCGATCTAGGTATATCGGTTGATCCCGATGTAGATAGACTAGCACTAGTCATGCCTAATGGCGAAATGTTTGGCGAAGAGTACACACTTGTTGCAGCTGCCGAAGCTATACTTAGGAATAAACCGGGAAATACAGTCTCTAATCTTTCAAGTACCAGGGCTCTAGCAGATGTTACACGACAATATGGAGGTGAGTATTATGCTTCTGCAGTTGGTGAGGTCAATGTCGTTCAAATGATGAAAGACAAAGATGCTGTTATTGGAGGTGAAGGTAACGGTGGCGTCATCCTACCGGATCTGCACTATGGTAGAGATGCATTAGTTGGTATCGTTTTGATATTGCAATTGCTATCTGAGTTGGATTGTGATTTGATATCACTTAAAAGGCGTTATCCGCAATACATGATGGCAAAAACTAAAATCCAACTCACTGATAAAATCGATGCCGATAAGTTGCTTAGTACCATTGCAGAAGCTTTTAAATACGAAAAAATAAATATTATTGATGGTGTAAAAATTGACTTTGAGGAAGGATGGGTTCATATGAGAAAGTCCAATACAGAGCCCATACTCAGACTTTATGCTGAGGCAGAGACAAAAGAAACACTTAGCTTTCTTATACAAAAAGTACAAAGTATCGTAGAAAAAGAAATTTGATCAAATGAAACGTATTTACTTAGATAATGCTGCCACTACTGCCATAAGACCTGAGGTCACTGAGGTTATGATGGATTGCATTAAAAATATTTATGGTAATCCATCTTCATTGCACACTGAAGGTAGACAGGCAAGAGCACTACTTGAAAGAGCAAGGAAAGTGATTGCCTCATCTATTGGTGCTTCTATTGGCGAAATATTCTTTACATCCGGAGGAACTGAATCTAATAATATGGCTTTAAAATGTGCGGTAAGAGATTTGGGGGTGAATAGAATTATTACATCAAAGGTAGAGCATCACTGTGTTCTTCACTCAGTCGATACATTAAAAGCTTTTAATAATGTAGATGTTGATTATGTGAATGTTGATGCACATGGAAGAGCAGATTTGAACCACTTACGCTCCTTACTAGGATCCTCAGATAAGAAAACATTAGTATCATTGATGCATGCAAATAATGAAATTGGTACCCTAAATGACATTGCGACAATAGGTGAAATTTGTAAAGAACACAAGGCACTATTTCATTCTGACACAGTACAGACTATTGGCCACTACCCTATTAATGTCAATGCTGTAAACATTAATTTTTTATCCGGTGCAGCTCACAAGTTTCATGGCCCCAAAGGCGTTGGATTCATTTACATAAAAAATACAAATATCATTAAGCCTTTCATAGATGGCGGTGCTCAAGAAAGAAACATGCGCGGCGGCACGGAGAACGTTAGCTCTATAGCAGGCATGGCAGAAGCATTGAAAATAGGTCTTGAAAATCTTGAAGAGGAGACACGACATATTACAGACCTCAAAAATTATATGGAGAAAAAACTCAAGGGTATTTTCCCAGATATAATAATAAATGGCTGCCCAGAGGACAGCCTTTATACAGTTTTAAATGTCTCTTTCCCCCCCCACGAAAAATCTGAGATGTTGCTTATGTTGCTTGATATAAGCGGTATCAGTATATCAGGAGGAAGTGCTTGCAGTAGTGGATCTGAAAAAGGTTCTCATGTGATACAAGAAATTGGTACACCAACAGATTATAAATCCATTAGATTCTCTTTTTCCCATTATAATACTTTGTCAGATATAGACGAAACTTGTTCTACACTAGGAAGTATTTTATCACCAAGCTCCAATCTTAAAACTGCATAATTCTTTCTAAGCAAAAACTTCGGAGATAAATCTAGAAAGGAAAATAAATATTATCACTCTGATATGTGTAGAATGAAAAAAAGAGAATGAATTTTCCTGTTTGGAATGAGGCTAACACTTCAACAATTTAGTACAACACTTATTCGCAACTAAACAGCCAACAAACTTTAAAACACTCACCTCTACTGGGTACTTTTCTGTGCTATCTCATTGATTTTAGCT
>SLDF01000009.1 GCA_007125435.1 Saprospiraceae bacterium | reverse complement strand
TATTTAGGATAGCGATTTTGATCAAGACTTGAAGAAGCTGAGCCAGGGGCGGCTCAGTTCCCTCATTATCAGATTGACGTTTAGTCAATCTGATTGCTACGCACCATTCGGTCATGCACCATTCAGTCAAGCAACACTCAGTCATGCTCCGTTCTGTCATTTTCAATATCAGGTTGTCAAATTCAACATCAAATACAATAAAAAAAGTGCTTCACCATAACCATGATGAAGCACTTCTTTAATTTTATACTAGCAAATAACTATTCTTCTTCTGAAGAACTATCAGCAGCGATTGCGCCAGTTGTCGCAGCAGCTGCAACTGTTTGAGCTTGATTGCTACCGCCTTTACCGCCTCTTCTCCTGCGCGAACGTCTTGTCTTGCCGGTAGAGGTATCTTTTCCTTGATATTCTGTATTAAAATCAACCAATTCAATCATGGCTAACTCTGCACCATCACTCTTCCTAAAACCCAATCGAATTACACGGGTATACCCACCATTTCTATCTGCTACTTTTTCTGCAATATTGGTAAACAATTCCGTTACAGCATTTTTGTCTTGAAGATAGCTAAATGCCACTCTACGCGAATGGGTAGTATTCTTCTTGGATTTGTTAATGATTGGCTCGATATGTCTTCTCAGCGCTTTTGCTTTGGCCAAAGTCGTATTGATACGCTTATGTGTAATAAGTGCTACGCTAAGGTGCTTAAGTAAAGCATCTCTATGTCCTTTCTTCCTACCGAGTGCATTTATTTTATCCCCGTGTCTCATGTTAATAATAATTTATCTTCGTAGCACCTGTTAAGGTCGACTACATGTTAATAATATTTTTTATCTTATTCTTCGTCAAGCTTATACTTAGAAAGATCCATACCAAAGTTAAGGCCTTTCTGCTGCAATAACTCTTCAATCTCTACGAGCGACTTCTTACCAAAGTTTCTAAACTTCAATAATACATGTGTTTCGTACTGTACCAAATCAGCAAGCGTATTGATTTTTGCTGCTTTAAGACAGTTATAGGCTCTGACAGATAAATCTAGGTCTTCTAAAGATGTCTTTAGAAGCTTACGCATATGTAATACGTGCTCATCTACTACAGTATCTTGACTTCTTGTGGCGTCATCAAAGGTGATGTTTTCATCTGTGATCAACATTAAATGTTGTATCAAGATTCTTGAGGCCTCTTTCACAGCTACTTCAGGATGGATAGTTCCATCTGTCTTAATATTTAAAGTTAGCATTTCGTAGTCTGTTCTCTGCCCTACTCTTGTGTTCGATACTTGGTAAGATACATTTTTTATAGGAGTGTAGATAGCGTCGACAGGAATTACACCAATTGGTGCATCTTTAGAAAGATGCTCATCAGCAGGTTGATACCCTCTACCCTTAGTCACAGTTAACTCCATTTCTAGATTTACTGAAGGCTCCATTGTACAAACCAAAAGATCAGGATTCATCACTTTGAACACATTAGTGTGCTGTTCGATATCACCAGCTTTAAACTCTTCTTGTCCTCTTATAGTCAAGTATATTTTCTCCTCATTAGAGTCATCACCACTCTCATCTTCATCTTCAATGACATTCTTCAACCTGACTTGCTTCAGATTCAGAATGATCTCTACCACATCTTCAACCACGCCTTTTATTGATGAAAACTCATGGTCAACACCTGCAATACGAATTGCAGAAATGGCATGACCTTCGAGAGAAGATAATAATACTCTTCTCAGTCCATTACCAATAGTATGTCCAAAACCAGGCTCTAACGGTTTGAACTCAAATATACCTTCAAAATCATCAGCTTTACGCAATAATATTTTATCCGGCTGCTCAAAATTTAATATGCTCATATTGAAATGCTTCTAGGTCAATATATAATTGAAAAAAGATGTGACAATAAATATGTCACATCTGATAGAAAAAGTCTTTTATTTAGAGTACAATTCGATGATCAACTGCTCGTTGATATTCTCTGGAATCGCTTCTCTTGATGGCAACTCCAGTATAGTCCCTTCAATTTTATCAGGATTCCACTGAAGCCAAGGTGTCTGTCGCATATCTTTACGTTTGCCAACATTATCCTTGATTACCTCTAAGGATCTTGACTTACCTCTGACTGAAACTATATCACCAGGAGACAAGCTAAAAGATGGTATATTGGTTACAACACCATTTACTGTGATGTGCTTATGAGAAACCAACTGTCTTGCAGCTCTTCTTGTAGGTGCTATGCCAAGACGATACACAATATTGTCTAATCTGGATTCAAGCAATTGTAACAACACCTCACCAGTCACACCACTTTTACTTGATGCTTTTTCAAAAGTATTGCGGAATTGCTTCTCAAGCACACCATAAGTATGCTTTGCTTTTTGCTTCTCAGCTAGTTGTAATGCATAGTCAGATCTCTGCTTTCTCTTACGCATTTGACCATGCTGTCCCGGAGGATACTTTCTTCTCTCGAATGCCTTATCATAACCGAAGATTGCCTCTCCGAATGTTCTTGCAATTTTGGTAACTGGACCTGTATATCTTGCCATAACTTAATAAATCTTATCTTAGTATTTACACAGATGTAAAATGATTATACTCTTCTTCTTTTTGGTGGGCGACAACCATTATGCGGCACAGGTGTCACATCTTTAATCTTAGATACTTTGATACCAGCGCCATCAATAGCTCTAATAGCAGCTTCTCTACCAGACCCAGGTCCTCTTACAAAAACTTCTACAGTTCTCAAACCAGCATCATATGCTATCTTTGCAGCATCACTAGCCGATATTTGGGCTGCATAAGGTGTATTCTTCTTAGACCCTCTGAACCCTGACTTACCTGCTGAAGACCATGAAATGACCTGACCAGACTTGTTGGTAAGAGATATGATGATGTTATTAAAAGTTGCCTGAATGAAAGCCATACCTTCCGGCTCCACCTTGACAACTCTTTTTTTGACTTTTTTCGCTTTAGCCATATCGCTATCTGTTTCTTAGAAATTATATATTACTTAGTTACTTTCTTCTTATTTGCTACAGTCTTACGCTTACCTTTTCTGGTACGCGCATTGGTCTTAGTTCTTTGGCCTCTTAATGGTAAACCTTTACGGTGTCTCAGACCTCTGTAACATCCTATATCCATCAGACGCTTAACATTGGTCTGTACCTCAGATCTCAAATCACCCTCTACCTGATATTCATCAGTTATAATTTTAGAGATTAATTTGATGTTTTCATCGGTCCAGTCCTGCACCTTGATGTTCTCATCAATGCCGGCTTTGTCTAAAATCTCAGATGCATTTGAGGCACCTATACCGAAGATGTAAGTAAGACTTACAACTCCTCTTTTATTTCTTGGTAAATCTACACCACTTATCCTAGCCATAATGAAGCTGACTTATTAGTTTAAAATATATTAACCCTGACGTTGCTTGAACTTCGGGTTCTTCTTGTTAATGATATAAAGTTTTCCTTTTCGTCTCACGATTTTGCAATCTGAAGACCTCTTTTTAATAGATGCTCTTACTTTCATTGTTCTATTATTTGTAACGATATGTTATTCTGCCTCTAGTCAAATCGTAAGGTGACATTTCAACTGCAACTTTATCTCCCGGTAAGATTCTGATATAATTCATTCTCATCTTACCCGAAATTGTTGCAAGTACTTGATGATCATTTTCTAACCTCACCCTGAACATAGCATTTGACAAAGCTTCTTCAATTATACCGTCTTGTTTTATTAAATCTTGTTTTGCCATATCTTTTTTTCGGAGTGCAAATATCTGATTTTTTTATTTAAATCTCAGATAATTCGGGATTTTTTTTGATCTCTTCTTCAATTATACTGTGATCAGATAAAATATCTGGACCTGATTGTGTTATCGCTATACTATGTTCGTAGTGGGCCGATGGTTTTCGGTCACTAGTTATAATTGTCCAACCATCATTTAATTGTTGTACATGTCTTTTACCAAGATTAACCATAGGCTCTATGGCCAGTACAAGACCTTCTTTCAACAATATGCCTCTACCCTTTTTTCCGAAATTAGGTACATCAGGGGGTTCATGTAAAGACTTTCCTATACCATGCCCTACTAACTCTCTCACAATGCCATATCCATTTTCTTTCTCCGCATAATCCTGAATGGCATGACTGATATCTCCTAATCTGTTACCTACAACGGCTTTATTAATACCCCTATATAGTGACTCTCTAGTAACTTGACACAACCTTCTTACGGAATCATCCACTTCACCAACTATGAAAGTGTAAGCAGCATCACCAAAAAAACCATTGGCTTCAACACCACAGTCTACTGAAACAATATCTCCAGTCTTTACTTCAACATTAGAAGGTATACCATGTACAACAACAGCATTAGGAGAAAAGCAAAGTGTAGCAGGAAAACCTCTATAACCTTTAAACCCTGGTTTTGCGTTGTGATCTCTGATAAATTCTTCTGCTTTCTTGTCGATATCAAGTGGATTAACTCCGGGTTTTAGTAAAGAAGCAACTAAAGCATGTGTTTTACAGACCAGGAGGCAGTTTTCCCTAAGAATTTCGATTTCCTCACTTGTCTTGTAATACACTGAATTTCTACCTCTCATACTATATCAAAATTCCACTAAGCGTTAAATTATTAACAAACTGATTTTGAAACACAAAGAAGGACTACATACCAGCACCTATACCCTGCATTCCGCTTCTTCCCTTAATCCTTCCGGACTTGACAAGGCCATCATACTTTCTCATAAGCAGATAACTTTCTATTTGCTGCAGCGTATCTAATACAACACCTACCATGATCAATAGTGTAGTTCCTCCAAAGAACATTGCAAAAGCTGTATTCACGCCAAAAACTGCTGCAAAAGCAGGCAAAATAGATATTATACCTAGGAAAAGAGATCCTGGTAAGGTTATCTTAGAAGTAATGGTATCGATAAAGTCTGCGGTATGCTTACCAGGCTTTATACCAGGAATATAAGCGTTTTGCCTTTTTAAATACTCGGCATATTGCTGAGGATTAACTATCAGGGCTGTATATACATAAGTGAACAATACGATCAATATGAAATAGATAATGTTATAGGGCACAGAAGTGAAATCAGTTAGATCCCTTAACAAACCAGTGGCTGCCATCTCCCCATCATCCCCCATAGCAAATTGACCAACTGTTGCAGGTAAGAACATAAGTGCCTGAGCAAAGATTATGGGCATTACACCCGCAGCAATAACTTTCAAAGGAATGTAATCTCGATTACCGGCAATTGGCATCGTCGTACTTCCACGACCAATTGCGCGCTTAGCAAACTGAATAGGTATTTTTCTTACACCCTGAACTAAAAGTACAGTTACAAGAACAACTAAGAAGAAGAATATCATCTCTAGGACGAAAATAATAAATCCATTTGTTTCTATCTGAGACTGCAATTCAAAAATTAATGCACCTGGTAAAGAAGCTACTATACCAATCATGATTAGCAAAGAAATACCGTTACCTATACCTTTATCAGTAATGCGCTCACCAAGCCACATTGTAAATATAGTACCAGTGGACAAAATGATGATGTTTGACAACCAGAAGATACCTTGTGGAATTTCAGGCGAAACAGCTCCCATTGAGCTAATGTAAGTTAAATAACCACCACCTTGTACAAGTGTGATAGCTACTGTTAAAATTCTTGTTATTTGGTTGATTTTCTTTCTACCTGACTCACCTTCTTGTTGCTGTAACTTTTGGAAGTAAGGTACAGCAAATCCAAGCAACTGAACTATAATGGAAGCTGTGATGTAAGGCATAATACCTAACGCAAAAATGGAGGCATTATTAAAAGCACCTCCTGTGAATACGTTAATCAAACCTAATAAATCACTTGCGTTTTGACTCATATTGCTATCAAGTGCTTCTGTCGCTACACCTGGTAATACTACAAATGAACCAAAACGAAATACCATCAACATTCCGAGCGTGAAAAGAATACGCTCTCTCAATTCCTTTATCTTCCAGATATTCTGGAGAGTAGTGAAAAGTTTTTTCATTATTCTTATTTAACAAGAGTGAAAGATCCGCCAGCTGCTTCGATGGCTTTGATTGCATTTGCAGATGCAGCATGAGCGCTTACAGTTACAGCTGCATTTAATTCTCCTTTAGCTAAAATTTTAACTCTATCAGATGAAGACACAATACCGTTTCCTATTAAAAACTCCAACGTAACCTCCGTTGTATTGTACTTTTCTGATATTTCTTGCAACCTTCCTAAGTTAATAGGATTTGACTCCACTCTATTAGGGTTTTTAAAACCAATTTTAGGTAATCTCATTTGAAGTGGCATCTGACCACCTTCAAAGTTTCGCTTACGCTTATAACCGGATCTTGACTTTGCACCTTTGTGTCCTCTAGTTGATGTGCCACCATGACCACTACCTTGACCTCTGGCAATTCTCTTCTTCTTGCCAATTGATCCACTAGCCGGCTTTAATTCTGATAATTTCATTGCTTTTTGTTTTTACACCTGGTATATTACAATTGTTAAGCTTCTTCAACCTTTACAAGGTGAGATACTGCTTTCACCATCCCTTCTATCTGTTCATTTCTATTGTGAACAACAGTTTGATTGATCTTCCTTAAACCTAAAGCAGTCAATGTAGCTTTTTGTCTTTTCGATCTGTCAATTGCACTTTTGACTTGTGTTATCTTTAGCTTACTCATCACCTATAATTATTTATTAATCAAATAAAGATTGATTAACCATTAAATACTTTCTCTAATTTTACGCCTCTATTTTTCGCTACATCAATAGGACTTCTCATCTTCTGAAGTGCATCTATAGTAGCTTTAACAACGTTATGTGGATTTGAAGATCCCATAGACTTAGCCAATACATTATGAACACCAGCTATCTCTAAAACTGCCCTCATAGCACCACCGGCAATAACACCTGTACCATCAGATGCCGGCTTTATTAACACCTTACCTGCGCCATACTTACCTTTCTGCTCATGTGGCACTGTACCATTAAGTATAGGCACTTTGATCAGGTTTTTCTTGGCATCATCAACGGCTTTAGAGATCGCATCTGAAACCTCACGTGCCTTGCCCAGGCCATGTCCTACAGTACCATTACCATCTCCAACTACAACTATAGCCGCAAAGCTGAATGTTCTACCACCTTTGGTAACTTTAGCAACCCTGTTTAAAGTAACTAATTTATCAGTTAATTCTGCAACTTCTGTTGGACTTACTTTTTTATTATCTCTTGACATTAGGGACTAAATTTAAAAGATTAAACCGCCTTCACGAGCACCTTCAGCTAACGCTTTTACACGTCCATG
Organism: Saprospiraceae bacterium; assembly: GCA_007125435.1. Classification (GTDB taxonomy): domain Bacteria; phylum Bacteroidota; class Bacteroidia; order Chitinophagales; family Saprospiraceae; genus SLDF01. The sequence continues at coordinate 833 of SLDF01000009.1, read as the reverse complement.
ATACAAGTAACCACTACGGTCAAATACTATTGTTTCAATATTCTTTGCTTTTGCTTTTTCAGCAAGTATCTTACCTACTTCCTTAGATTGTTCAGTTTTATTCGCATCTTTAGATACGTTTTCGTCGTTTGCAGAAGCATAGGCTAAGGTGACACCATTTTCATCATCAATCAACTGACAGTGAATAGACTTGTTACTTCTATATACACTAAGTCTTGGTCTTTCGGGCGTGCCAACCACCTTCTTTCTAATACCATAACGGATTTTCCGTCTTCTACCTTGTTTTGAGAAACTCATCTCTAAATTGTCTTAATATTGATTAATTATTTTGCTGCTGTTTTACCTGCCTTTCTTCTGATAACTTCACCTTTGTATCGTACTCCTTTCCCTTTGTAAGGCTCAGGCTTTCTGAATGATCTTATTTTTGCCGCCACCTGACCAATCAACTGCTTATCTATTCCAGAAAGTTTAATGGTAGGCGGTTGACCTTTCTCTGTAACAGTTTCAAGTTTTACCTCATCTGGTACATAAAACATTATTGGGTGTGAATAACCCAATGATAATTCTAAAAGATTACCGGTGTTACTTGCTCTATATCCTACACCGTATAACTCAAGATCTCTATTAAAGCCATTTGAGACACCTTCCACCATATTGTTAACAAGGCTTCTATAAAGGCCGTGAGCGGATCTATGCCTTTTTTGCTCTGTAGGTCTTTCTATCACCAATGTGCCATCCTCTACAGATAATTTCAAATCTGGATCGAGCTGTTGAGTCAAAGTTCCCTTTGGTCCTTTAACTGTGATCATGTTACTTTTATCTACTGTAACTTC
>SLDF01000339.1 GCA_007125435.1 Saprospiraceae bacterium | reverse complement strand
TACTAGCTTACTCATTATAGCAATTTTATTCAGATATAATGATGCCGAGCCAGAGGCGGCTCGGTTCCTTCATTATCAGATTGACGTTTAGTCAATCTGATTGCTACGCACCATTCAGTCATGCACCATTCGGTCATGCACCACTCAGTCACCCTCACGCAGAAACGTGTTGCGAGTTGCGGGTTACGGGTTACGAGTTTCGGGTTACGCGTTGTTTACGCTGCGATAGCGCTGCTGTCTCCGCTGTTTATGCTTGAAGGTGACTAAAAGGGTTCAAGTTTTATTTGGATAAACAAATCCTTACTAACAAGCTAAGGAAAAATTCTCGATAGAAACTCTGCTATAAACGCGAGCGTAGCGAGTTAAAACGTGAGCATAGCGAACTAAATGCGCTAGACATTTAGCTGCTATAGCCAGTTCATTTGAAAGCTTAAACAATGGTAAAAACTTACAGAATGCGCAGGATTTTGATTAAACTTGTGTGTAAACGAATTGTCTTCGTTGCATTAATAAAACTCTTTAGGAGCAATCTAAGAGGCATTTTTGATACCAAGTTTTTCCTCTTTAGACTGGCCAATTTATTCGTCTAGTCTCGATAAAATAGTTATCCAAGATATGGAGAGAAGTTGTACATTAGCACTCTGTAAAATCTAATTGTCCGATTAGTATGGGGATAATCATAAACTGACAAAAAATACTTGGCGACACCAGCGAATTTATAGGGTAGCATTTTATTTTTTGATTGTATTGTGTGACATATTTACATAAAACCAAACCTCACATTGTGACCAATTACTTTAGCCGGCCTTTTTATTATAATAACAACATCACGTTTAAACTTAAACAAGCTTTTGGGTTTGGTGTATTTGTCTTTTTTTTTCTCTGGTTCTTCAATCCCTTTGAAATAAGCTCGTTACCTCAAGATTTGACCTTGATCGCTTTGAGTTTTGGGTGCATTACTGTGGCAGTAATGCTTGTTTTAAATGTTTTAATTCCAAGCTTTCAAAAGAAACTCTTTGATGGCGAGTATTGGACTTTGGGAAAGGAAATACTATGGACTTTAGTTAACATTACACTTATAGGCCTGGGAAATTTTCTGTTTTTTTCAATGGTTTGGTTAGATAATTTTTCTTGGGAGGCCCTGATTTGGTTTCAAATTGTAACTTTTGTGATTGGTAGTATTCCTGTGTGTCTGGTGCTGATGTGGAAGGAAAACCGTGATGCTCAGAAATATCGACTAGCGTCTGCAAAAATGAATGCAAAACATGAGGACTTAAGACAGGCCAACAATTCCGTTTACATAGAAATTGAGATTGTTTCACAGAATTCAGGCGAGTCGTTTTGTTTGAATAGTAATCAATTGATGTTTATTCAAGCTGCTGATAATTACCTGGAAGTTAATTATTGGAACAAGCAAAAACTTAGCAAAAACCTTATCAGGAATACGCTTACCAATATGGAAAAGGCTTTGCTGCATTGTCCGCAGTTTTTTCGATGCCACAAAAGCTATCTCATAAATCTTGATGTAGTTGATTTTGTCTCGGGCAACGCTCAGGGTTATCGATTACACCTCAAACAGGCCGGAGTTTCCGTTCCAGTGAGTCGGAAACATAACGCTTTTATAAAGAACCTATTTACAGGTAAACCTTGAGGCTTCCCATTGACCAAAGTTTCTTTCCCTTTCATCCCTTAGCTTCCCATTCATCCCTAAGCTAACACTACATATACTTATAAAACAGACTTTTGCAAGGTAATTAAAAGACATACCATGCAATTTTTTGAAATCATTACTTTAGTTATTCATATAGTAGCCGGATATTTAGCGTTGACTGCTGGGGCCATCGCCATGTTAACCCAAAAAGGGGGAAAGCGTCACCGAGCCTGGGGGCGTTTATTTTACTACAGCATGATTGCAGTTGCCGTGTCTGCCCTTGTTTCATCATTTACCAAAGAGATTTACTTTCTTTTCTTTATCGGAGTTTTTGTTTTCTATCAAAATCATGGTGGATGGCGGGCACTTCAAAACAAATCACTTGTACCCAATTTTACAGATTGGTTTATTTTGACAATTGCCTTTGCAAACGGCCTGGCAATGATTGCTTCGGGAGAAGTGGTATTATTGGTGTTTGGCATCATTTCTATGGTTTTGGTCGCCACTGACCTTAGGTTGTACATATTAACACTTCGAAACAAAGAGCTCCCTAAAAAAGCCTGGCTTGCTAAGCATATAGGCATGATGATGGGGGCCTATATCGGTACTTTTACAGCTTTCCTCGTGGTAAACATAAAAATGGTTCAACCTTATTGGTTGCTTTGGCTAGCGCCTACAATTCTGTTGGTGCCTTTGATGCAATATTGGACCTGGAAATACACCAAAAAAACCTTACAACTATGAGATTAGTATTCACACTATTTACGGTATGTTTGTCGGTTGTGTCATTTTCACAATCTTACACAGAAAGCCGAACCCGACATCGTTTTGCACAGTTGAATCTCGGAATGGAGCAGCGCTTTTATCCCGCATCAGGGTCCTCTTTTAGGGAGCATTTACTCTCTGATTTACATGCAACAAACTTAATTATAGGAGGTACGCATTTCTGGGGGCATGCCGATTTTTTTATTGCTTTGCCACTCTTTCAAAGTAGGTATACCAACTTTCGACCACGTGTAGAAACCGGGGCTAAGTTTTTTCCATGGCGAATTGAAAAACACAAGCTGCGTCCTTTTTTGGGTATAAGTTGGCAACCATCTGACTTTGTTTTCCAAGACGGTCCGCAGATGGTAAGACACCAGTCGCCAATACTTGCAGGGCTTGTGTATCAATATCAAAATGTATTGCTGGAACTGGGTGGCACATGGATTCCTTCTGGAACATTCAACTACCCTACGGCACAAAATCAAATTGAAAGTGTACGTACAGCACCTTTTCGTTTTTCAATAGGTGTAAAATGGACTTTTGATGGAACACTTGGTGCAGAGCCAGATTGGCAAAGTGGCAAGACCAAGATACTTACTGACACGCTAGCTAGTCTGAAAAGACTAAACAGCTGGACTATTGGAGTAGGACCATCTTCTGCCCTTTATGGCTCACTGAGTAATCACAATAGCCGATTATATCCCTATTTAACGGAACATCGGATAACCAATGTTTTTCCAGAGTTTAATTTTGGTTATTACTTGCACAACCTTGACCTCCAAATTCAAGCCACTTATCGCTATATTGCTACCTCACAGTCCGCTTTTGGGCACGATCAGCACGCCAGGAGAAGCGTTCCGGCAGTAGAAGCTTTTGCCTTTTTAGCAGATTATCACGGATTTGTACCTTTCTTTGGCGCCGCTCTTGGATATGAGTTCTATAAGCTGGAAGACCAACTACCTAGTGGTGAGCATAAAATCTATCGCGGTGAGTCGATTCAACCGGCCTTAGTTTTTGGGTGGGACATTCGCCCCAATCGCTTGCAATCATTTTACTTGAGAACTTCATTGCGATACAATCCGTGGTCTGTATTGGAAACTGAAGCTGGTATATCATTTGGGTTTTCACAGTTGGAAATTAATTTTATACAATGTGTATTCCTATTGAACAGATGGTAGTATGCCTACTTTCTGCCAGGACTGAATAAATTTATGGCAAAAAACATTTAACTTTATAGCTTGAGCTTCATCGAAAAAAATAGATCGTTGATAATCTGAACATTATTACAACGATACTTAAGATTCGGCAGCTCAAATTTACTGATTTATCGGACTTTCATATCTATCAATCGGGTGCATTTCAAAATGTCGTTTTTTCGGGTCATGCATCAGCGATGCGAAGTGGGTCATGAGCGCATGCGAGTGAGTCCGCAGGACCGAGCGAACAGCGAGTCCCGAAGCGTAGCGACCTGACGACGCAAGGAGGAAGGTGATGCCAAAAGCGACAAAATGAAACGCACCCCTATCAATCTAATCAAGAAACTACAAAACATTAAGGTTTTGATGTTATGATAGTTATAAATGCGGTAATTTATACAATACGACAATAAATGCAAATAACAATCATCGGTGGAGGAATTGCAGGTTTAACGACCGCATTGGCACTCAACAAACTAGGGTTTGACTGCAAAGTATTTGAACGCGCAAAACAGCTAAATACAGTTGGGGCAGGAATTTGGATGCAACCGAACGCCCTTAAGGTCTTAGATTGGTTAGGGTTAGGGGAGCTTGTTAGAGAAAGTGGTACATTGTTGAATCAAGTGGACATAACAAATGCTCAATTAATTCCATTAAAAAAAACAAAACAAGAGGTAGTTCAAGACGAGAAAGGGAATAAAATTGTTGCTATACACAGAGCAACTTTGCAAAAAATACTTTTTGAAGCCATCCCTCAAGGTATTGTAAATTTAGGTTGCGAATTCAAATCATTAGAGCAAAATGAAAATCAGGTAAAAATTTCTTTTGGTGACAGGGAGATAATGTCTCATTTACTGATAGGTGCAGATGGAATAAACTCAAAGGTTAGAGGTGATATTTTCTCTAATACTTCAAAAAGATTTTCAGGTCAAACTTGTTGGCGAGGAATTTCAGACATTAGACTGCCCAATGAATTTCAAAACGCAGGAATTGAAAGTTGGGGGAAAAGGATACGTTTTGGCTTTTCTCAAATAACAGAAAGTCAAGTCTATTGGTTTGCAGTAAAGAATGCTCCACAAAATGGTACCGACAATAAAAATACCATTAAAGCGGAATTAAAGAATGATTTCAAAAGTTTTAGCCCTCTAGTCTCAAACATTATAGAACTTACTAAAGCTGATAAAATCATAAGAAACGACATTTTAGACTTGAAACGATTGGAAAAGTGGCACAAAAGTAAAGTAGTATTGGTAGGAGATGCAGCACATGCTACAACACCTAATATGGGACAAGGTGCCGGACAAGCAATGGAAGATGCATATTATTTAGCTAATATCTTGGCGAGAAACAATCAAATAGAGCAAGCCATAAGTTTATTTGAATCGGCTAGACGAGAAAAAGCAGATTATGTGGTTAATAATTCTTGGCGATTTGGGCAGATGGCACATAGTGGCTTTGGTCAGATTATAATGAAAACTATCATGAAATTGACACCAGATAAAGTAATGAATCAGCAAATGAATAAACTGTATTCTATACAGGAAAAGTTTTAAATCCACTTTATGCAATGGATTTGAGCAACGAGGGTTAAAAGGGTGTAATTCAAAATGTCGTTTTTTCTGGACATGCATCAGCGATGCGGAGTGGGTCACGAGCGCATGCGAGTGAGTCCGAAGGACCGAGCGAACAGCGAGCCCCGAAGCGTAGCGACCCGCAACGAAGTGGAGGGTGATGCCCAAAGCGACAAAATGAAAGACACCCAAGAAAGAAAGCGAAAAAATGCTGAGATGCGAAAAGCAGAAAAGAAGAATAGTAAAACAAAAAATGATGTTTTTAATCCTGATCAAGATGATAATTTTTTCTATATCGCAGGCTATACATCCGGAGGAGCGCCATTCGGCGTGACATGGGAAGAATACGAAAGAGACATAAAAGAGGAACAACTCATGAAGCAAACTATAAACTACAACAATAAAATATTCAAGCCCTTAACTAATACCCAAAATGGTGAAACTTCAGAAGAAACGACTTTTCATTATAAACAAGAGGGAAGTTTGTTAACAGCCACCTATTCAGGAGGGAAAATTAAATGCGGGCATTTGATCGGTATCGTTGATACATTTGGAAATATAGATATGCGTTATCACCAAATAAACTCCAATAACGAATTGATGACGGGGATATGTAAATCAATACCTGAGGTTTTGCCAAATGGCAAGTTGAGATTACACGAAACATGGCAATGGACAAGTGGAGACCATTCAAAAGGCACGTCAATTATTGAAGAAGTTTAATTTTTAAACAGCATTATATGGGTTGTATTTCATAATGTCTTTTTTTACTGATTATGCATCATCGATGCGGAGTGGGTCAGGAGCAAATGCAAGAAAGTCTATAGGGTAGAGCTATCAGCGAGCCATGGAGACCACCAAAAAATTGGTGCGGGGACAGGCTGTAGCGACCAGTAACGAAGTGTAGGGTGATGTCTAAAACCACAGAATGAAATGCTCCAAGATTTACAATATATCCTTATTGAGCGAATATCCTTATGATTTACCTGAAAACTGGTACAATTTCCCATGAAATTTAATTTTAAATAGTATATTGCTTGACAGAAAAGCTCATTTAGCCATTTTGTGAAATATTTACAGCTTCGGTATGCAACATAAGGGTTTATTATTGTTGATATTAACATTTGTAGTAACCTATATAGGTTTTTCCCAATCAGACAGCTTTGGCAGTTTTGGCAATGAAGTCCCTTCTAACTGTGATTGTATTAATTTTACAAATGTATGCACAGGCGAACCGTTTGTATTTAATGAAGGAGGTGTAATTAGCAACTGCAACAATACTATATTCAAGTTTCCTTTGAATTTTAAAGGTTTTGAGCACGGAGACTCTATATATTGTAAGAGTAACTGTACACTAGTGAGGGAAGAAGGTATTTGTTTACATTTTCAGAATTGGCATATATGTGACTTTAATGGCTGTGATGCTCGGATATATCAAACTTTATCTAATTTTCCGACGATTAATGGTCAGCTACTTGGTAATGGTGCAGATACGTCTTTTTTCGGAGAATTATTACCTTGTATCGGAAGAGAGCATTCAGGAGATCTAAATACTTTAGATAACCCAGTATTACTAGATTTATGTCCTGGAGATAGAGCCAATTTATTGATACCACATCTTGACATTTCTGCGGAAAGCGCTCTTTGTCTTGAAGTGAGCATTAAAGATTTAAATAATCAACTTATGTCGGATGGGGTTTATACTTTTCAGGATGTTTCTCCAGATGGGATAGACATTACGAGACTATTATCGCCCCTTGAATTCTCTACCCCTTATACGATCGAAATGTCATTAAAGTGCTGCAGTGGTATTCAATCTTGCACCATTAACACCCTTAAGAGGGCATTTTTTGAATTGAGTGGATCGATCTCATTTTTTCCGTATATAACACAAGGTGGCTTAAGCACAGAATGTGATAGAATAGTGATTAATTCACATACAGAGTTCCCGGGGCCAGTCTTTGCATCACCTGTCGTGATAGATCCCTCTAATCCCGATAACCCTTTACTGAGAAACTGCCCTATAACGCTACTGGTCCGACCAATAAACACCCAAATCAGCAAGAGAGTAGATGTGACAATAAAATCAAAGCCAGAATGTGACCCTATGGTCGAAGGCGATACTATTTTATATATCTTTTTTTTACCAGGTCAAAACTACATTATTACCTCGATATCAAATGGCTTCAATGTTGAATGTGAGTGTTATGAATTAGAACTAGCTTATAGAGGTTGTGATAACAAGCCCATTAAAGACAAATATTATTATAGGATCGGTGACGAGTGCGTATCTGGCATTATACAGAATGAAAACCTCCAATTGAGTAAAACTGATAAATACCAAATAAAGACCTGGCCTAATCCAGTAAATAATGAACTCATCATAGATATGATGGAAATTCCTGATGAGATACCTCATCACTTTAACTTAAGCATATTCGATATGAACGGAAAACAAGTCCACAGTAGCAAAATCCCTGCAAACTTGGGTAGTATTTCGGTACCGCTTAATATTCTTCCAGGAACCTACCTCTATGTTATGACCTCTGATGGCTTTATTTCTAGAGGTAAGTTTATAAAACAATGATTCTATGTTCTACATACTCGTATAATGTTAGCAATAATCAATTGGCAACTGGGCTAACCTGAGCTTTTCGAAGGGGAAGTAGATAAAAAAAGTCGAAGGTCGTTTTGAAAGATAAAAGATAAAAGGAAAAAGATAAAAGGTCTGAGAGAGCTTAGGAGCTTAGAGGCATAGGAGCTTAGGAGCTAAGGTGTGGTCATTAGTTATTACATATATTTTTTGTACAGAAGAAGATATTCTAAGGTGTCTTTTTGGTCGGAATGTCAAAGGTCTAAAAGCCTAAGGTCTGAGGGAGCAGAGGAGCTCAGGAGCATAGAAGTTTAGGAGCTTAGGTATAGCCATTAATTGTTTGATATATTTTTTATATCGAAGAAGATATTCTAAGGTGTTTTTTTGGGTCTG
>SLDF01000322.1 GCA_007125435.1 Saprospiraceae bacterium | reverse complement strand
CGTCGTCAGGTCGCTATGCTACGCTACTCACTATTCGTTCGGTCCTGCGGACTGCCTTCCTTCGGTCGGCACAGCTCCGCAGCGCTGATGCAGTGATCTCGTTACCGAATTAAGTATTGAGTAAAATTTGGCTCAATCATTCTTTTATCAATGTACCGGACTTGTGTCTATTAGCGGTAGTAAAATGATACATGTACTGACCTGAAGGCAGGGTGCTCAGGGTGTAAGTCTCATGACTACCAGCAGGGATGGTATGCGACCATATGACTCTTCCATGGATATCTAATAAATGAAAATCACCCTCGCTGTCGTTATTTTCTATCTGCAAGGCATCGGTAAAGGGGTTTGGATAAATTTTGAGATCCGCATGATTTATGATATCATCTGTAGAGGTCAAACATGCGTTTCGTACTTCTTGAAAGCTCTGACATCCATCTGCATTGTCGAAAATTGCTATAGATACACTTTCCAACATAGAGACACACACGGCTTCTACATGACAAACACTCAGTGAAGGGTTGTCCTCTATAACCAAAATTGCTCCCATATCAATCGGTTTATCAAATGCATCTAGGTGGCGTAAACTATCATTACCAATAAGTTGTAGGTTTCTGCCAATGGATTTAAGTGACTGAAACCCTGAAATGGTTACCAAATCGGTGTTTGATGTAAAACGTAAGTCCCTGTCAATAGAGTCTAGTTGGTTAAAAGCATTGAAAACATTCACTCCTTGATTTAAAATGAAAGTGATACTGCTGGTTACTTTTTCAAGACTTGAAAAACCGGATTGATCTCCATTGAATTCATTTAACTGTATGGTAACACCGCCATTTTCACAAGATATAAGGCTGTTTAAAATATTTAAATCATTTGGGATAATATTATTTCGGATATCTATACTGTGAACACTGGTTAAGTTCTGGAAGTGTGGGATTTCCATATCTAAATTTCTCAGACTAAGTCGACCGTTAATGCTTATCAAATGATCAAACGCGTCTACCGGTAATTCACCAGCATAATTTTGCAAAAAGAAATTACCAGTGAGATACGTACAATTGGGAAAGCTATCGCGAAAAACTGAATATTCATCTTTGTTTTGGATTACCACGCCAAATGGGCACTCGGGTATGGGAAGGTCACAGGCTTCTGCGATGGGGATTGTGCTGCACTGATCACCATTGCTATTTATAAGTAAGGTGACATTGTCATCTGAGATGGCATTGCATATCATGTCGATGGCACAGCTATTGAGGCTCAGATTGTCACTTATTTCAATAGTGTGACCAGAGAATTGTCCAAAGGCGAGACCATCGAGATTGTTAAGCTGTATATTGTTTGTAATTCTAATATCATTCTTAATCGTATCAAGTGTGAGAAAACCGTCTACATTTATCAAATGATTGTTATTCTCTAATGTGAAGCCATTTTCGATGGTATTGAGTTGCTGAAGGCCTTCTAGTGTCTCTAGTCTACTGGAGGTAATTTCAAGCCTTCCACCGATATGTCTTATAGATTGTAGACCTAAAAAGCTGGTAATATTTGCATTGCCCCTAAAACTAAAGTTGCCCTGGATTGAATCTATACTAAGCCCAGCCAGACTTGTCAGTGCCGGATTTTGCTGGATGGTGAGACTATTGACTATATTGATCTTGAAAAGAAAGTTTAAGCTTTCTAATTGTTGATTATTGATAAAGGTGAGACTTTGCGCTTCTTCAATATTTTCAAGACCTTGAAGGGAAGTCAGAAGGGAGTTTCTTATAGATATATTCTTTACAGATTTTAATCCGGATAGGAAAGTGAGATCAGTGGCAGGTCCATTGATAACCAGATCGCTATCCAAATACTCACAATCCGGGTAGTTCATTGCAAATAATTCGACATCAACTTGATTGCTGATGATGAGATCATCAGGACACTGTCCATTCGATCTATAGGCAAGCAATACGAAAGTCAGTAATAGAAAGAGGGAAATGTAATTCTTTATCATTATCTTATTATTTGAGGAACGTGATATAAAGTTAATCATATTCATGGAATAGTGGAGATGTCTGAACTCATTTTTTGTGTTAAAGTCGAAATAAACCGCTGTCGAGATACATAACTACAAACGCTCGTTACCTAAACACCGCCACTTCCCCTCTGACAATATCCATCTCTTGGGAAAACAGTTTTTTTGGTAGATGGCGAAGAAGGTGAAACTGAATGGGGTAAGCGAATTGACGCTTTATAATATCTAGACTGTTTCTAGATGAATAACTTTGAAATTCCCTTTATACTACTGCCTTGCATCAGCGCTGCGTAGCGGGTCAAGAGCTCATGCGAGTGAGTCCGAAGGACCGAGCGAATAGCGAGCCCCGGAGCATAGCGACCTACCGACGTCAGGAGGTGGGTGATGCCCAAAGCAATAAGATGAAATATCCCATGCATTCACTTATTCATCCAATTGATGATATCGTCTTTTCGTGCCCTGGCTACGGCCAGTTGCTGACCGTTGCTCATGATTACGTAGCCACCGCTGCCTCTTATGTATTTTCGTATGTGTTTCATGTTGATCAAGTGACTTTGATGAATTCTTACGAAAGGGTAGGCCGATAGCATGGACTCTATTTGTTTGAGGGACTTGGAGAGTAACAGGGGAGAGCCTTCCTGCTTATGGATGAAGGTATAGTTATTGTCAGCAGAGCAATAGATGATATCATCTACGGGAATAAACTCTATGCCTTCCTGGGTGGGCACGGCGATACTATTGATCTCGTGGTGCAAGAACTGCATATTGGACAGAAGCGCTTCGATGTGTTCTGTAGTCAGATTTTTTTGTAGTCTGTCCTCGACTTTGGACACTGCTGCTATGAGATCGGCTTTCTTTACGGGCTTAAGGAGAAAATCTACGGCACTAAACTTAAAAGCTTTGAGTGCAAATTGGTCATATGCAGTGACAAAGATGACTTCGAAGTTGATTTGATTGATCTGTTGGAGTAGTTCAAAGCCATTCATCCAGGGCATTTCGATATCTAGAAAGACCAGATCCGGGCTTTGAGCGGTAATTTCTTTTAGACCGTCAGATGCGGAATTGCTGGTGGCTATGACCTCTACTTGGGGGCAAAACATCTCTAATTCCATGGTCAGGGTTTCTGTACAGGACAATTCATCATCTATGATTATGGTTCTTATTTTCTTCATGATGGTATTGGTTTTGATTCATTTAAATTTTTTATGGGTAGCTCAATGGTGACCCGAGTGCCTATGGGCTCTTTTTGGTCATCGTACAAATCTTCTATTCGAATTTGGGTGCTCGGGTCTTGAGCTTTGATACGTGCTTCGGTAATATTGAGGCCATAGGACTTTTTGGCTGCAGATTTGCTTTTGATTTGTGCCGCTTTTTCTCGGCCGATGCCGTTATCTTCTATAGTGCATACCAGTCGATTGCTTTTGAGTATACACTCAATTTGTAAGCATCTGTCTTTTTCTTTGTGCATAAGACCGTGCCATATAGCATTCTCTACGAAGGGTTGAAAAAGCAGTGGTTGTATTAGGATTTCTGATATGTCGAGATGTTCATCAATGTATAGTTTGTAATCAAAGGACCTTGGGAAGCGCAGTTGTTCTAATTCGATATATATACCTAGCGTACGAAGCTCATCTTCAAGCGTGATAAATTTTGTATCGGAGTAATTGAGTATAGATCTGATCAATGAAGCAAAGTTTGATAAATACTCGGAGGCTTTCTCCCTTTCGTTTTTCATGATGTAATGCTTGATGGAGTTCAAGCTATTGAACATGAAGTGGGGGTTCATCTGCGATCGCAGACTTTGCATTTCAATTTCTGCTATTCTTTTGTTGTAGGCTGTTTTGATTTTTTCTTCTCGCTTGATAGCACCTACTCTGAGCTTATAGAAGAGTACTAATAGGCCATTCAGCAAAATGACGATCAGGGCGATAAACCAAGTGGTTTTCCAATATGGGGCTTTGATAATGATGGGTATGGTTAGTGCTTGAAGGAGATTTTTATCCAGACGGTTGACCAATTCAGCCTTGAGCAGGTATTCGCCATGAGGTACGTTGGTGTAGTTGCTCTCATAGAGATTGCCCAATTCGTGCCAATCAGTATCAAAACCCTCAAGTTTCATTCTGACGGCATAGACAGCTCCGGTCATGCCAGGCGATGATAATTCTATTTTGAAGAAGTTTTCATTGTAATGGAGCCGGATAGGCTGGCTGTCCGGCCAGAATGCTCCATTCACAATTTCATGGTCTTTCATTTTGAATGAGGATAAGTAAAGGTTTTTTTGAGTCGTTTGTGTCAGTTGTTCCTCATTGGCCCAAATGATGAAATCGTCAGTATTGGTGATGAGAAAATTATTTTTATTGAAGTGCATAGCTCTGTCAATGAGTAAAAATGGCAGATTCTCCTTGTTGCCAAAGCTGACAGAGGTGCCTTTACTGAGATTGAGCAATTCTATGCCCAGCGAGGTGCCGAGCCACATGATGCTATCTTGCCTTATGACTGAGAGTTGAATGTTATTGGAGCGCAACACATTGCCGGTATGAAGATGATCTATAAATGTGAACTGATCGTCAATCCACATAAACTTGTACATACCCTTAATAGCGCAGCCTATGTAAAAGGTATCCCGAAAAATATCAATAGTCCTAAATGAAAAATCTGAAGAAATGACTTTGGGAATATCTAATGGTATAAGGTCAATAGCTTTGCTATCGTGATGAACGCGGATGAGATCATAATGCGTGAGAATGTATGTATAGCCATTTTTGTGATATGCATTGGTTTGTCTTCCGTCTTTTATGGGAAATGCGTTTTTGGGAATGGTGAGTATTTCATTGGTATATGGTATATTCATCACCCATTTATCACTACACTCTAAAACAATGTTTTTTGATGTGTCTGTAAAGATTTGTTTTATGCCTAGACCATTACTGGATGCGTATTCAGCGACGGGATGATCAGTAAACTGCTTGGTCTTCTCTGTTTTGATGTCAAGGTTGTAGATTTTTGCACCATCATGAAATAAAATGGAATGATGATCCCAATAATGGAGGGTGTATGGTGGCCTTTGTAACTCATCAGGTAGGTTAACTCGTGAAGATTCTCCATTGGTCAAGTCAGTTTTGATCAAATAGGGAGCATGATCAAGGGTGGTGTAAGAGGTGTTGGAAAGGGGGGCTATTATGCTGGACAAATAAATGTTGTGTCTATGTGGGAAATCTTGAGATAAGCCATATCTGGATGTATACGAAAACTGGTTTTCAGAAGCTGAATGGTACAATGCGCCGTGGTTGTATGTGCCTATCCATATAGCACCGTCTTTAGCTTCGTAAAGGGAAGTAAACTTTACGTTGGTCAATCCTCTTAAATTGATATTTACTTTCTTGAAGGTCTCTTCTGAGACGTTGAAGTGGTACAAAAGAGATGTATTTCCCAGAACCCAGAAACCACCTTTTCTGGCTGGAATCAGCCTGAACGTTTGAGGGTCATATGGTAAGGACTTTACCCATTCAATGCGATCGTGTATAACACTGAGTTTAATAAAATATCCGTCTTTTGTAGCCAATACCAGATGATCGTTATCCATGAAGACCATGTAAGTGATTTCAACATGCTCACTTGTAACATCTTTAATGGCAGAAAGCCAATGGCTTTGCTCATAAATAACGCAACTTAATCTATCGTATTTGTAAATACCATTATAACCAAAGAAGTAAACCAGGTTAGAATTGGTCGGAGATGGAATGAGGTTCCTGGTGTGATACTCTCGATGCGGCTGGTGGTTCAAATTGAAATAGACGCCTTGTCGGTTGATGACTTTCCCTTCCCTGTCGAAGGCAACAATAGAAGATGACCGTGTTTCTAATCCCAGAAAGTTATCACCTTCTAGCTGAATGATATCCGATATATATGGCCAAAAACCATTTTGCTCATTTATGGCAACTTGCGGAAAGATGGCCAATTTGCCATTGTTGATATTGAGCCGATTGATACCTCCTCCCAAGGTGGATAGGAACAATTCATTTTGACTGCTGACTAGGAGTCTGAAAACTTGATTTTCTGAAATGGTCTGATTGTTATTGGGTTCATGTATGAATGATTGAAATCTACTGCCATCGTATCTATCTAGACCATCATGCCCTGCCAGCCAGATGAATCCCAGGCTATCTTCTGCTATATCAAATATCCATACGGATGAAGTGCCTTGATCCAAAGATAGCTGCTTAAACGACATGACCTCTTGAGCCGTCGTGTACAGCGCCATTCTGCATAGAATAAAAAATAGGACACTAATTCGTTTTAAAACATTCATTCAACCATTAAGCAAATTTTGACCCGTATTGTCAATTGGTATTTTACTACACCGTATATCCAGCCTGAGCCGTACATCTATTCTCGCTGTGTGACGATAGTGATCTCGTTACTAAAGTCGCTGTACTTCCCTTTCACATTGGCTCTAATGCGGTACGAATAAAGGGAGGAAATGCCATAGATGTCGTCAGTGTATAGCCTTTTGTCGGCATCTATTTTCTTTACCACATGTAAGATACCTTTTTCGTTGACTCTATACAAATCAAAGTGTTGGATATCTTCATCTTCATATTCCCAGTTCAATACCACTTTTTTACTTTTATCATCGAAGTTACCGTTTAGGCTTGGGACATTTAATGCACTTTGTTGCCATGGGGCACGCAGGCTTCTAGGGTCCGATGGCTCTGAATGTAAATCCGAAGCATCCACTGCGGTCAACTTATAATCATACCAATGCCCGGCCCGTGTATCGCTGTCCATAAAAAAATTGTAATTTTCCCATTGCCTGAACGTATCAACTATGATCCAGTCTTCATCATAGTCCGCTTTTCTTTCCAGCAAGTGGTACACGACATCCATACTGCTGCTGCTTGCCCATTCTAATTCAATGACCTGATCTACGGTGCGAATACCGGTTATTTGAGGTGAAACAGGGGGGTAAATGTCCGGTTTTAGAAGCATTAGTGGCTCAGTCCTCTCAGATACATTGCCTAGTAAGTCGATGGCAGCAATTTTAAAGTAGATTTCTCGACTCAAGGTATTTAATGATACTTGATGCTCATATGCAGTATCTTGAATGGCATATCCTGTCAACCTGTTGTAAATACCATTTTCGTGGTGTCCAAAGTAAACAAAGTAGCCTTTTAAGTCCACTTCCCGACCTAACTTCCAGGTCAGACTGACGAGTCCTGAACTGTCTATGGTGCCTTTTAACCCCAGGGGAACTGACGGTGCTATAGTATCAAGCACAGCGCCATTGGCGGGCAATGAAATGGTGTATTTGCCAAGGTCATTCAAAGAATAGACCAGGTAGTAATTATGAATAAAGGGCAATGGGTCGGTGTCTACAAATGACCTGAGGCCAGGGTCAATAATATCCTCGTTTAGAAAGCTAAAAGGGCCGTCAGGTTGCCCGGACCTGGCCACTAAAAACCCAACCAAATCATCAGGATCTTCTACATCTTGATAAACCTCGTGTGGCATTTTCCATTTTACAGTCAATTTTCCTGCTGTTTCTTCCTCCACTTCTACATGTGTAGGTGGCGGTGGTTTGTGATTATCGACTCCAATGCCCAGAACCTCTTGTGATGGTTCGCTTAACTCTCCAAAAGGTGTGATCCCAATCAATCGGTATTTGTATAAAACATCATTATGTGATAGAGAGTCTTTGTATGCAATCACTTCTACCGTCATATTGTATGCACTTGACTGTTCAAGTATAGGTAAAAAAGGAAATTCATTTAATCTGACCCATTTGTCTTCAGTAGCTAATGAACGCTCTATATAGTAGGCTGTAAAGAAATGCTCGTGTAAGTGCTTCAGCCATTCAATTCTCACTGATTTATTACCTGAGATGGCTTTATGGATATCCGGTGTCTCTATGGTATCTATGCGGTATGTATCTTGATAGTGTCCTCCGGCATCCAATACAAATAAGCTTGTATCCATAGGGCTGTATACTCTGTACACGTAGGCAGAATCCTTTCTAGGTAGTGTGTCAGTAAAGCCCAGCCCTGCTGCATCTGCAGCTTGAGGACTAAGGTCGGCACATAAAGCAGAGTAACTAAAGCGCATGCTCAGATAATCACTTCTCTCTAGTGGGCTTAAGTCTTTGAGGTCATTTTTGCCGTGTGCCATCTG
>SLDF01000104.1 GCA_007125435.1 Saprospiraceae bacterium | reverse complement strand
CCTGAAGTGAGCTGGAGCATAGAGAATTTTGATTTAGACGACTTGTGAAGAAGGAACATAGCCTTAGCTACGTGACTGATGAACAAGGAAGTATAAATTAAAATTATCATGCAGCAAAATTTTATAATTTTGCGTTCCAGCCGCTGAAGGAGTTTTTAGAGGTAGCCTCTACTACATAAATGGTTATTTGCCTTTGTAGTTTACAATGAACTGCATTTATTTTCGAGCCATTTGCGCTCTTCGGGATTGAGATGTACTGATAGCTTGCCAAAGACAAGACTGTGGTAGTCATTGAGCCATTGGCATTCGCTGTCAGTCATCAAATTTTTATCAATCAGGTTCTTCGCTATTGGAAATAAAGTAATGGTCTCAAAGCCATTAAACTTCCCATATGGGGATTGATCGGCCCTCTGACAGATGACCAAGTTTTCTATCCGTATACCATAGGCCTTTTCTTTATAAAAGCCCGGTTCATTGGAGCTGTACATCCCTGGTTCGTGTGGCGTAGTGCCCCTCTCATTTAGCCCGGTCACAAAGCCCTGTGGTGGCTCGTGGACATTCATGAAGAATCCAACACCATGACCTGTACCATGACCGTAGTCTTTGTGAGACGCCCACAAGTATTGACGAGCCAGTATATCGAGCTGCACACCTTTAGTGCCTTCCGGAAAAACAGCCTTTGCAAGTGCAATGTGGCCTTTTAGCACCGCTGTATAGTCCTCTTTGACTTCCTGATCAGGCTCGCCACCTATGTAGAAGGTCCGCGTGATATCGGTGGTGCCATCTTCGTATTGACCACCGGAGTCCACGAGCAGCACACCTTCGCCTTCTATCGCCACAGATTGCCCGTGGAGTGGTCTGTAATGGACGATGGCGCCATTGCCTTTATATCCCACTATAGCGTGAAAACTCTCACCAAAATACCCGGCTTGTTCTGACCTACAAGCCGCTATTTTGTCTGCAAACTCCGCTTCTGTTACAGGCAATTTTTGTTGAATTTGATGCTCTATCCACATGAATGCCTTTACAAGAGCGACACCATCTTTGACCATTACCTCTCTGAGGCACGCTTGCTCTGTTTCATTCTTTATAGCCTTCATGCGTACAATTGGCGAATGCGTTTCCAGATAACTGGCTGCCCCCAGACTGTCAAATAAAAACTGAGATGTCTTATTGGGGTCTATTAGTATGGTAGATGACTCTTCGATCTCTTGCAGATAATGGGTCAGATGATCATATGGCCTTATCTGCACACCCGCTGTCATCAGTTTTGACTGTAAGCCACCATCAAATTTTTTCAAATCAGCAAATAAATGAACACCCTCGGCGGCGACAATGGCATAGCCTATGAATACAGGATTACACTCTACATCTCTGCCTCGGAGATTGAGCAGCCAGCCAATTTCATCCAGTGCAGTTACCAGCAGATGGGTACAGCCCTTAGAGGATAGTACACTTTGCACAGCTTTTATGCGCTCTTGACGATCGGCTCCGGTTTTTGACGCGTCAGCTTCAAAAACCGGACGTACAGGCAAGGATGGGCGATCATCCCATATGACATCAAATGGGTCTGCGGTCAAGACGACCTCACTCTTACTTGCTGTAAGCGTCTGGCGTAGACGGCGCACTTGCTCTATGGAGAAAAGCATCTTATCTACACCGACTTTGTCAAACTCATTGAGGCTTTCTTTGAGCCAGTTGATATAGTCAGCCTCGATATCTCCCGATGATCTATGAAGGCTGATCCCCCCTTGCTTCAGTTCCTCCTCCGCCTGTATGAAGTACCTGGAGTCCGTCCATAGCCCGGCATGGTTTTCTGTAATTATAACGACCCCTGCTGAGCCTGTAAACCCCGATATCCACTCTCTGGTCTTCCAGTGATCGGCGACATATTCGCTATAGTGGGGGTCATTAGATGGCACGATAAATGCCTGAAGATTGCTATCGGACATCCACGCTCTCAGACGCTTTATTCTTTCTTTGATGCTCATTTGTTTTTGTTTATTTTGATCATTCAGCCTGCCTATTCCCACAGTCTGTTATTGAATCCACCCGACGACATTTTATTGCATGGGTAGGCTATTTATTTCGTCGCTTTGGGCATCACCCCCCTCCTTTCGTCGGCGGGTCGCTATGCTACGCTGCTCACTATTCGTTCGGTCCTGCGGACTGCCTCCCAAAAGTCGGCACAGCTTCGCAGCGCTGATGCAAGTCCAGTAGTACCAATGATTTTTTGTTCTAATTTGATCAACTTGGAAATCTTTGATCCATTTCCATTGTTTACAAAGTAAGGATTTATTTCATCAATTGACAAAATAAGTTTGCATAAACAAATATATTAAATAAATTTGCAATGTGTATATCACTTAATATTCACATGTTCACATAGTCACGATGATAAAACAGCAACTTACACAGAAGCAGCTTCAGAGGCTTTCTCCTCAGCAAATACAGTTGATGAAGCTGTTCCAGATTCCCACTGCTGCACTAGAGCAGAGGATCAAAGAAGAGCTTGAAGCCAATCCGGCTCTTGAGGAAGGCTCTGCCATTGAAGATCGTGAAACAGATCGAGCTAGTGAAAGTGAAGACCAGGAAGTTGACAACGAAAAGGATGATTTCGAAATAGAGGACTACCTCAGTGATTATGCAGAAGATGATCCTGCTTCTTACTCGTCTAGTACACAGCACAGAAAAGAAGAGGAGCAAAAGCAAATCCCCTATGCCGTGCAGAGTTCTTTCCACGAGCACTTGATCAGTCAATTGGGCTTGCTGGAGTTAGAGAGCGAAGAAGATGAAATCATAGCAAAACAAATCATTGGCAGCATAGATGGAGATGGCTACCTGAGAAGAGAACCGGAGTCCATAGTTGATGATTTGATGTTCTCCAATAGTATCGTCGTAAGCAATCAGAGGATTTTAGACATATTATCCGCCGTTCAAAAATTGGAGCCACTAGGTACAGGAGCCAGAGACTTGAGAGAATGTCTTTTGATACAAATCGATGCGAAGATCAATAAGCTGAAAGACGAGAATAAAGAAATCAGCCCGGCCATGCATCGAGCTAAAATAATGCTTCAAGAATTTTTTAAAGAGTTTTCAAAGAAGCATTATCACAAATTGGTAAAATACTTTGACATCTCAGAAGCCGAGCTTAAAGAAAGCATCGATGAGATTCTCAAGCTCAATCCAAAGCCGGCTAGCGGCTATGCAGGCGATAAATCAAGTGCCAATACTTTTATTTTACCGGATTTTACTATAATCAATCGAGACGGAGAATTAGATTTGACATTGAATAACCGCAATGCGCCGGATCTTAAAATCAGCGAGTATTATCAAGAGATGATGCAAGCTTATCACAGGACAGACCAGAAAGAAGCCAGGTTGTCAAGAAAAGAAAAGGAAGCATTGGTATTTGTTAAACAAAAAGTAGATGCTGCAAAATGGTTTGTCGACGCCATTCAAAAGAGACAGGACACCATGCTAAAGACCATGTCGGCGATTCTACAGTTTCAGTATGATTATTTCCTGACAGGCGATACTAGAAAACTGAGACCTATGATACTCAAGGACATCTCAGATATCACAGGTCTTGACATTAGTACGGTTTCCAGAGTGGCTAATAATAAGTTTGTACAGACGGAGTTTGGCACTAAGTTGATCAAAGAATTCTTTTCTGAAGCTATGGTAAATCAAGATGGAGAGGAAGTAAGCACCTTAGAGGTCAAAAAAATCCTGTCTGACATTATCGAAGAAGAAGACAAAATGAAGCCTTTATCAGATGAAGATCTAAGAAGACTTCTATCAGACAAAGGTTATAGTATTGCCCGCAGAACAGTCGCTAAATACAGAGAACAGCTCAATATTCCGGTAGCCAGATTGCGCAAGCAACTGTGAAGTCCGGATCCATTGATATTTAAAAGACACTGTTCAATTCTCAATGATGGCCAATCCACATTGATCTCATAAAATGCGGGCTGTAATGCTTAGCGAGATTAATCAACTTTTTATTTGGGACTAATGCAAAGATACCATTGATTGTGTTAACACCACAAGGTGTAACTCTTTGATTAATGGTTATGGTCTAAAGCTATTATCAAGCCGGAAAAAGTCCTTTTGATATGCTATTCAAAGAAAGAACATACCAAAAGGCTTTTTAAAGTCATAATAGATCTTCATTATGTGTAGTGGCTTTACCTTGTGCATCTGCACTCGCACTCAATAAGCCACCATTAAGATCCAGCTTACTTTATGGATCCTAAGTGTAAAGAGCCAAAGATCATTGAATCTGTAATTTGCCTTGACCTATAAGTTTGCCTTGCATATTTTGAACGGTATAGGTATATATTCCGGCAACCAGACTTTCAGACAACTGTACTTGAAAACTGCGTAAGGGGCCCATACCCGATAAGTCCACTTGCTGTACCACTCGCCCATGCATGTCGAAAAGTTGAATCAAACCAAACTCCATATCATCTTCAATAGTTATGTTTAATACTTCTCCTGCTGAAATTGGATTGGGAAAGTAATTCAACAACCCCGTATAATCCTCTACTTCTCTCGTGCTAACACCAGTATCTAATCGCTGATACACCATTTCATTAAAAGTGGTCTGACCTGTAGCCGGTACATCTTCATCTAGCCTACCTCTAACATAGTGCCCTTTTGAACTATACCACACTATATTCCTTACAGTTACACTATCAATTACCTCTCCATTCTTAAATTCTAGGGATAACTCAGAATAATTTAGCTTAATGGCGTCGACGGGTCCCTCATCATATGTATTTAATGTACCATAGCCACTCACTATATAGTCCTGTATAGAAATCATGGAATCTATCTCGGGATCATCAGTATATTCAACGATAACAGTACCTTCAAACTCCAGACCCAATTCAAGTGGAACAGGTGTAGCCGTTAGATAAGTATCGAATATATAACCATAATCATCTTCATCGACTTCCACTGTGCCTAGAATAAAAAGGTCGTCACTGGTCATCTCCGCAAATTGATAAACATTTTGATTTTGATATGGAAAGAAGAAACAATGAGTAGCTTCTGGGAACGCATGTGCGAATCCGGTAGATTCAGGGGTGACGTGTTGAATTGTAGGATCACCTGAAAATAATTCGAAATCATTAAAGTCAGGCATTTCCCATTCTTGTCTTTCGTCACCAAATTGATCGAAAGCGCCTACATCCATTGGAATAATATTACCTCTTGCTATTATACTTACAAACCTTTCTTTATCAACGTCTATGTGGTCTCTAAATTCAGCCTCTGTTATCACTAATCCGCTTCCTCTTGCCGAGTGATCTGACCTGGTTACCTTGTTGTGAGAAGTAGTTTTAAAGTGCTTATATGTTCTTGTAAATGAAGTTGCATCTCCTGAAAGCACATTTGGGCTGTTACCACAACCTTCGGGCTCACGACATTTTTGCCCGCCCATTGCAGGTGCACTATTTTGTAAGAAGATTAAAAAAGAAAGGCTTAATAAAGCGGTAAATAAATTTTTCATTAGTATTAAATTTTAGGTTAAATAAAGCCAATAATGAGATATCAAGATTCTCGGGCATGTTTCAAAAATTTCGTTTTTTCTGGTCTCGCATCAGCGCTGTGGAGTGGGTGGCGAAGCGAATGCGAAGCCAGACTCGATGTAGCCTTAGCGAAATCGAGGCCGAGCGAATAGCGAGCCCCGGAGCATAGCGACCCTAGGACGACAGGACGAGGGTGATGCCCAAAGCAAAAAAATGAAATACACTCTCTTTCCATACTGTTGGTTTTTAGTTGTTTAAAAGTCGATAGGACAATACGGCATATAGCCTATGTCTTATTTGTCAAATAACCTGTAATTTACCTAAGCCAATTGGCTCTCCGGATGTACTATGAACCCTGAAAGTATAGACTCCTGTCGATAAATTATATGGCAATCTAATCTGAAAGTCATGCTTGCTATTCATGTTGGATAAATCCATTTGATAAACAACACGACCTTTCATATCAAATACTTGAATCAATCCCAGATGTACATCTAAATCATGGGAAATGGTCAAAACATCTCCGGCTGATAGCGGGTTAGGAAAAGCATCTAATGCCATTTCAACTTTCTTTATCTCTTCAGTACTAACACTTTGTCTTATCTTTTGATAGCGCATTATGTCAAATGAAGTCTCACCTGTAAAGGCAGCCCCTTCTTTTAGTTGGCCTCGAAGATAGTGCCCCTCTTCGCTATACCACACGACTTCATGATATACATCAATCTCTATTTCCTCTCCGTCCTTATAGTCTTTTATTTCTTCTGTAAAATGAAGTTTAACAGCATTTACAGATCCCTCATCATAGGTCTCAAGTGTACCATGGGCTACTACTTCATAATGCTGGATAAGTACTGTAGAATCATAATCGGGATCTTCTTCATAAATAAATATAACCGTGCCTTCATAATCAATACCCCACTCAATAGGTACCGGAGCCATTGTCAAATACCAATCTTCAAAATGAACTTCATCTGCTCCATCAACTTGACCCAATCCATATAAAAACAAATCATCATGAGTTAATTCGTAAAACTCATAGGTATCAGATGTTGGTATATAAAAGGCATGTGTTTGTTCAGGATACCCGACTTCCAGACCTGTAGCTGACCAGTCTAAATGGTCAATTGTTTGCGTATTAGTTGAGAAGCTCGACAAATCAGGCATTATCCATATTTGAGGCGTATCTCCATTTAGGTCAATGCCACCTACATCCATAATTAATGAATGGCCTGGGGAGGCATCAGCTCTCACGTAGGAACGAATCTTATCCAAAGCTAGATGATCTAATAAATTATCATAAGTAATAGCTACACCTACCCCCCTATTATAGTCCGAATTTCTTCTCATGGTGTATCTATGCTCAAGACTAAAAGGCGTACCAGGTTTGTATGTTCGTTTAAACACAGGAGAGTCCTCGTCTCGAAATACTTCATTGATCCCTGTTAAAGATGCATAGGTATCATAGGTGCTTCCAATAATGCACCAGAGTAAAATTAAAAAAGTAAGCGCTCTCATAACTTAATATTTAGATTTAAGTAAAATAATTAACCCTATAAGCATCCCCATCAATCCCAGTAATGGAAACCAATTGGGACACCTTGAATACCACGTCAGTGTATTCATTTCAAATATCTTTGCCTGGATGAATTCTGTATTATTTAATCCGCTATCCGGATAAAACCGACCCATATGATCAATAAAAAGAGATAGGCCTACATTGGCGCTTCTGGCAGTCTGACGCCTTGTTTCTATGCATCTCAGTCTGGTCACATTGGCCATAAACTGTTGAAAACCGACATCGCCATACCATCCTTCTCCGGCCAGATGAACCATAAAATCCGCACCATTTACGGCCATAGTTGTCCAATGATGTGGATACCACTGCTCAAAACACAGAGAAACGCCCAGGTTAAATAGCTCCCCATCTCGAGTTTTCAAATCAATAGGCACTGACTGTTTCCCTTTTTTCAGAAAACGTCTATCTGTTTCTGCAATGGGAAATCCCGGCAATTTAGCTAACACATCATGATACGGAAGAGCTTCCTGTCCGGGCGTCATTACAGTCTTATGGTGATAGGTGGGTATACTATCCTGAGCTGAAACAAGAACACCGGATACATGTATCCGATTGTCGATATCACTAAAATCATCAGGTCTTGATTTACAACCTAGCACCAAGGCACTTTCCCAGTCGTAAACTGCTTCGTAAAGTATAGGCCCTAAATTGGAATACTCGAGTAGATGCATTGATCCGGTCTCCGGCCAAACGAACAGGTCAACATGTTTACCGATGTCTTTTGCCGCAAATGCTACAGAATCATTGCGGTGCAAGGTCCTGTTGACTATTTCTATACTATTCTTTGGATTCTCCATAAATTCTGCATCAAAATGCGTAGGTACAATACCCACTTCAATGGATCTGCTTGATGGATCATTATAAAGTGAATGAGCTAATGCACTGTACGCCAGCGGAACACCTATCATTGTGAGAAATACTATGCTAGTTTTAGGAATAAAGTCCGGTTGGGATACATTAAATTTCCGCTTATACCAAATTTGATACAACCAAACATTGAATAGCATCATCCAAAAGGAAATACCCCACATTCCTGTAATATCGATATACTGAATCAACCAAATATTGCTACTCTGTGAGTAGGCTGATAAATGG
>SLDF01000279.1 GCA_007125435.1 Saprospiraceae bacterium | reverse complement strand
TTATTTTATTTTTTAGTCATAAATATTTGTGTCGCTACCTTATGCATGGGACAAGTCAGCTGTGAGCCGGATGAGTTTTATACAGACTCAGTAGGTGGTGTATACCCTAGACCTGTGAGTGAGGCATTCCCTGATGCAGGTATTGATGTACCTGCTTGCCCCGGCCAAGATTACTACTTCAACCTGACGATAAATGTTCCTGACACCATTCTATTTGGAGATTTTACGCTAGAAGTCGTAAGAGTAAGACTGAGAACTGATGACCCTGTCAAAGGTTTACCTGACGGATTGACTTTTGTTTGCAATCCATCTAATTGCGATATGCCTGCCGGCACCTTAGGCTGTGTAGCTGTGACCGGAACTGTGTCAGCAGATGTAGATCCAGGCATATATCCACTAGAGATATTGGTAGAGATTGTTACAGGTGTTGGTATACCCATACCCACTCAATTCCCCAATGAAGCCATAGCCCCCGGCGAATACTTTATCGTCGTGGAGGAACCCAACGAGGATGGCGAATGCCTTAGTGTCTCCGTCCATGAACTCACTTCTGTCCAAAAGCTATCTATATTTCCAAACCCAACTGATGGTGATAGTTTCAACATACAGATACCTGATAACATACAGAATGAAAATATTGTCGTCAACATTTATGACCTGAGTGGCAAACCGGTGTACAGTAATAACTTCTTAGCACAGGAAAAGTTAACCATAGAAAATGGACAATTGGCCTCAGGAATATATACCGTAATGCTCAAGTCCAATGCTTCTTCTTTTGTTGGAAAGTTGGTTGTTCAAAAGTGACATTTGAGGTATCAAGCCACACATAACTTTGTAATGACTGCTTGTAGTTGAACAGCCATCTAGTTTCTGGCCTTTTCTAAAGTAAAGCCGAATGTAGACCCCAGGCCGGGCGTACTTCTGACATTCACTGTCTGATTATGCGCTTCTATGATGTGCTTGACAATAGCCAGCCCCAGTCCACTACCTCCTACTTCTCTGGATCTAGATTTGTCAATTCTATAAAATCGGTCAAATAGATGATTTAAATGTTCTTGATCAATTCCGATGCCATCATCTGCAATTTCTACGAGAATGTATTTATCCATATCATAGAAGCCTACCTTAGTCCGTCCGGATGTTTTACCGTACTTTATAGAATTTGATATGAGGTTGTTTAAAACTTGCCTAATGTATTCTCTATCGGCTTTGACACTGTAGTTTTTATCAGCGCCTTCTTTGAATATGAGCTTTATTTCTTTGATAGAGGCTTGCAGTTCTAAATCATCAATGACCTCCATGGCAAGCATCTTGATATCAAACTTTTGCCACTCCAATACCAAGTCTCCTGACTCCAGTTTTGAAATGGCTTCTAGATCCTCTACAATAGTCTGTAAGCGATCTACATTTTTAGTAGCTCGTAGCAAGTATTGACGGTTAATGGCTTTATCATCAAGTGCACCATCTAGCAAGGTATGAAGATAACCTTGAACATTAAAAATGGGAGTCTTCAACTCATGAGAAACATTGCCAAGAAAATCTCTCCTGTAGTTCTCAAGAGTCTTTAATGCTTCTATTTCTTTGGTCTGCTGATCTGCCCAGTCTATGACCTCTTTCTCTACATTCTGAAAGACTTGTTCATTTACATTGACTGTGTCTTCTTTCTTGACCTTAGACCCCAGCTTCAGTTTATGGATGACCTTGTATATCAACTTCACCTTGCGATAGATGTACCGCGAGATAAAATACAAACCAATCCCATAGGAGGTCAGAAATACAAAAGATAATACAGCAAAAAATACAAGGACATCAAAGTCGTAGAGGCCAGCCAGAGCACCTAATGCATAAAAAGCAGAATTGGTAAACGCAGTAACAAAAGCAACATACAGTGCAATCTGGTTAGGCGTAAGGTTTTTAAACATTATTAAAATTCAAATTTATATCCGATCCCTTTGACGGTTTTTATTATATCATCACCTATTTTTTCTCGTAACTTTCTAATGTGAACGTCAATAGTGCGATTGCCTACTATGACATCTGTGCCCCATACTTTAGTAAATATCTCGTCGCGAGTAAATACTTTCCCGGGCTTAGATACCAATAGCTCTAACAAATTAAACTCTTTTTTGGCTAATTCGATAATATTATCATTTCTCTTTATGACAAACTGCTCTCTATCAATGGTCAGGTCACCTATGCGAGTTACATTTACAACCTCTTCTTCTGCTTTGCGCTTCTTTCTCCTTAACAACGCCTTGATTCTAGACAAGAACACGCCCGGCTTGATAGGCTTGGTGATGTAGTCGTCTCCTCCATAATCTAATGCAGCAATTTGCGTGAAATCTTCGTTACGGGCAGTAAGAAAGGCAATCAATGTATTATTGAACTGCTCATATTCCCTTAGCTTTTGACAAACTTCTATGCCATCCATCTCGGGCATCATGATGTCTAAAATGATCAGCTCAGGGTTTTCACTAAGTGCCGTTTCAATAGCATCTTTTCCATTCGACGCAAGTGCTACATCAAAACCCTCTTTTTTAAGATTGTAACTTAAGAACTCTAAAATATCCGGCTCATCATCAACGATTAAAACCTTAGACTTACTTGTTGACATTCTATCCTGTTTGGTTATTAAAACGGCATTAATCTATATGATAATACCATGCTAAATTAAGATGTCATAAACTTGTCAATTCTAATTGCCTCAACCGTGTTCAATTCCTCCGGATAAGTAGTTTATTTAAACATCTTTCATACAACAAAATTACTACGACCCAACACTTTAGTGTTTTTTTAATGTTTAATTTATTGTTAACTATTAATGTGGCAGTGTAGCAGAAATCACGTCAAATTAATGATGATGGTTTTCTTTTTGTTGATCCAGTTCATTTAGATATTCAATGACCTTATCGTAAAAATCCACAGCTTTTTC
Organism: Saprospiraceae bacterium; assembly: GCA_007125435.1. Classification (GTDB taxonomy): domain Bacteria; phylum Bacteroidota; class Bacteroidia; order Chitinophagales; family Saprospiraceae; genus SLDF01. The sequence goes on along the minus strand of SLDF01000279.1, from coordinate 5,281 downwards.
AGGATCAGAGGCTATTTCTTCCAATGCCATAGATAAATCCTCTTGCTCAATATCGTGAATTTGGACAATCTGCTCCCTGTACAATGCAAAGAGACTGTCTCTAAGGGGCTCCTCAGAAGCCTCTGCGGCGGTCTGGGCAGCATACATATCTGCCATGATGGGTACCCATTTTTCTTCGTTATCATAAACGCTCTGGCTATCTGAGCCGCAGCAAATGAAGATCATTGCAAAGCAACTTGACAAAAGCATGATACCTTTACCGAATTTCATAGTAGATTAATTATACATCTTTGGGTAGTAATAACGATTAGAATAGACTTTGTCTCTAGCGAAATCGCTCCAATTATCGATTTTGCATACCAACCTTACTATTCCGGAAGTCGGTATATTATCAATGGGCTTTAATCTGTACAAATTGGCCATTTGTGTAATAGTCGGATTATGACCAAATAAGTAAACTACGTGGGCATTAGGGTCATCAATCGATTGAATAGCATTAGTAACATCTTCTACTGAGCCATTATATATAGAATCCGATAAGATGATTTTTTCTTCCGGCAACTTAAAAACGCCGGCAAACGCATTGGCGGTTTGTATGGTTCGTCTGGCAGAGCTGGCAAGCAATAAATCAGGAGAGAATTCCTCCAAAAGCATTTTATTGGCCATGAAAGGTGCATCTCTTTCTCCTCTTTTATTCAATGGCCTCTCTTTATCCATTAATGAAGGATCTTCCCAACATGACTTAGAGTGTCTGATCAAATATAAAATTCTCATAAATTTATTGATGTAGATTTTAACCCGTTTTATGCATTAGCGATTTCTATTACGGCTTTAAATGGCTTCAAAATAAGTCGCTTTGCTTGATTTGGCTCATTCACCATAGGGCTGACTATGATTCAATCGCAAAATCACTTATTTTATCGCCATTTACTCATATTGCTTTTATATTTTTTATGGCATTCGTGAATCTCCTTCGTCGATTTAAACCCTCACGACGAAACCCTAATGCATAAACCGGATTTAATTAATGAAGTTTAAAGACAAATATAATATACGGTCTTTGATGGCTTCTTAAATTTTACACAAATATAAGAAAAAGGTGACCATCTAAATAAGGGACTTTGTAATGAAATGTAAATTAGCTTAACAATGAAACTTACTAATGCGTGACTACTTGCTACCTAAAGAAAAATAATAGCGATCACGTTATAAGATTTGCAATAATCTCTACTTTACTCTAAAATGAATTCCACAGTTTGCAATAACAACAGCATGCCTTCATCATAAATGTATCAAAAAATATCTACTGTCTTGCATTAACGCTGTAAAATGGGTCACGAGTCCAAACTAGTGACTCCTAAGAACCGTACGAACATCAAGATCTGAAGACCTTCAAATATTTACTATACTCCAAACTTGCTGATAAGGGTATAGCCTATAAAGCCCCTTTTCCAATTGGCTACCCTGGACTTAAGAAAAGTATAAAGAGATGGTTGATGCCCAAAGCGATTATCAAGAATATACCCTTAAAAGGAAAATGTTTTTTAATGGATAAATACAAGCCTTAGAGAATACCAACCAAAATAATCTAACCATATCGCATAAATAATGTAATCAAAATAATGACATTTCATAACGATCTGTTAAAAACTGAGGTTCAGGGGCTACTAATTTTAAAATAAGACAATAACATATTGCGATTTTATTTAATATGAGTCTATATTTGCCCTCGGTAAGTTTTGGTTAATATAATTTGGTTATGCTCGTGAAAAGTCACGAGCATTTCTTTTTTTTATACCTATTTATCCTCCACTCTACCGATAATATTCTAGGTAATGTCTACATTTGCAAGCGTAATGAACAAACCTATTTAACGATAATTTTTAAATGTAGATCGAATGATTATTGGAGTTCCTAAAGAAATAAAAACCAATGAGGAGCGTGTATCGCTCACACCGGCAGGTGCCTTTGAAATGGTAAAACATGGACACGATGTTTATGTGCAAGCATCAGCGGGAAATGGATCCGGCTTTTTTGATGCAGAATATGTAGCCGCAGGTGCTAAAATCCTACCAACTATTGATGCTGTTTATGATATTGCTGAGATGATCATCAAAGTAAAAGAGCCGATAGAGCAAGAATATAATCTCATCAAGGAGAATCAACTTGTATTTACTTATTTTCACTTTGCATCATATGAGCCACTGACACTGTCAATGATACAGCAAAAAGCAATTTGTCTGGCCTATGAGACTGTAGAGTTGCCTGATAGGTCATTACCATTACTAGTACCGATGTCAGAGGTAGCAGGGAGAATGGCCATACAGCAAGGTGCAAAGTATCTTGAAAAACCTATCAGAGGTCGAGGTGTGTTACTTGGAGGTGTGCCGGGCGTTCCTCCGGGAAAGGTACTTATCCTGGGGGGTGGAATCGTTGGCACACAAGCTGCTAAGATGGCTGCCGGCCTTGGTGCTCAGGTGAGTATTCTTGACATCAGTTTGCCTCGTTTGAGACAACTAGCAGATATTATGCCTGCTAATGTAACCACACTTTTCTCGAATGAGTACAACATAAGACGTCTTATCAAAGATCACGATTTGATCGTGGGTGCTGTCTTAATTCCTGGAGCAAAAGCACCAAATCTGATCACCAAAGACATGCTTAAAGAAATGTCACCGGGAACAGTACTAGTAGATGTAGCTGTTGATCAAGGTGGATGTATCGAAACATGCAAACCCACTACACATGAAGACCCTACTTACATCATTGACGATGTGGTGCACTATTGCGTGGCTAATATGCCGGGCGCAGTCCCTTACACATCTACCCTGGCATTGACCAACGCTACTCTACCCTATGCTATTAAGTTGGCAAACTTAGGCTGGCAAGAAGCATGTAGAAGACACAATGAATTAAAGTACGGTCTCAATATCATCAAAGGAGATGTCGTATACAAAGGGGTTGCAGAAGCTTTCAACTTAAAGTATACACCCGTTGAAAATTACTTATAGACAACAGAAATAATTAGAATTAAAAGAAGCCTATTTTCTCTTTATGAAAATAGGCTTTTTTTTTGCTGCCAGATGCATTGCATCAAAGAAACCTTAGTAACTCATATAAGAACCTCCAACATCTCATCGACCAAAGTGCACTTATTCTGTCTATAAAAGAAAAAGCACAATTAAAACAAACTTTCCATCTCCAATACCTTGTTTTTAAATCAATTTTAATGTATATTTAAGCATTAAATTTATCACACTAACCTAACCAACAAGAATATGACAATAACATTTGATGAATTGAGACAAATCAAGCACAGCTTACCTACAGGTAGCATTTCTAGAATTGCTAACCAATTGGGGGTTGAAAATCAAACTGTTCGTAATTATTTTGGAGGCAATGACCTTGACAATGGCAAAACAGTGGGCATTCATCTGGAACCTGGTCCTTCAGGTGGAATTGTTCATCTAGACGATGACACTATCCTTAAAATGGCTCTTGACATTATCGAAAGCAGCAAACAAGCTGTTGCAAATTAGGCCAGATTAAGCATTAAGTAAAAAAGGACTGACCAGCTTCCTGAAAGCAGGCGTCCAATCGTTTCTTTTTTCATATTGTATCACGATGTCACTTGTAGCGACATTGTTGTGGTTTATTCTGCTCATCTCTACAAGTAGGCGTTCTGGATGTGAATTGTGTTTTGGAAGAACTTGTGTGATTCTGCTGGGATAAAGGCTTACCCTTTCTCCCATCTTGATGAGTTCGTGCCCTTCCTTTACTGGTAATATAAAAGCAAACCGCCCATGGTCTGAGAGGAAGCGATCTGCAATATGCACCAAATCACTATGAGGTAAATCTAAAGTATGCCTGGCTGAGGATCTTCCGGGATCATTCGAGGGGTTGCCACTATTGAAAAAAGGCGGGTTAGAAACAATCAAGTCGTAGGAAGATTCTGTCTTATTTGAAAATGCCTGAATATTATCATGAACCATAATCAAGCGACCAGACCAGGGACATTGCCGGGCATTATATTGCGCTTCGTTGGCAGATAATTCATCAACCTCGACTCCTGTCACATGTAGTCGCTCACTACGCTGTGCTAGCATGATAGCAATAAGACCACAGCCGGTGCCAATGTCTAAAGCACGTCGAGCATTATTCACTTCAACCCATGAGCCGAGAAGTACACCGTCGGTTCCTACTTTCATGCGAGATTGCCCATGGCGAATCTCGAATTGCTTGAACGAAAACACAGACTTATCTCTTTTGCGATTGGCCATAGAGGTTGTTAGTTGAATACAGAGTTCTAGCCTGCACCTAAAAAGGTAAATTAAACGGATTAATATAAGACACCTTAAAGAAATAATAACCTGCTAAAAATAATTGCGGTGCCTTACTTCACTGATTTTAAAGCCTCGTAATTACAATCGACTTTCACCTCGATAATTCTGGCAATATTCTCTCTGACCACAGAGGGTATTTTAATGCCATAATCCTCGGGTTTTACTTCGAATGAAGACTCTCCTTTGATTTTGCCATTTTCAACAGTAAGTACGGCCTTTGTTTCTATGGGTTTAGTTATGTCTCTTATTTTCAAGTCGCCTTTTACTGTGTATGTGTAGGCTTGATTTTTACTCAGGTCTATAGGTTCATAATCAACAATCTGCCCGACAAAAGTTGCCTTGGGGAATTTACCGGACTCCATATAGTTTTCATTAAAGTGTTCTTGCATGAGCGCCTTCTCAAATTGAAAGGCTTTAATTAGAACAGCCCATTCAAGTTTGCCATTAGTTACATCTAGTACACTGGTACCTTTTTTATTTAGCGCTTCGATATTTTCAATTGGTGTCTCAGAGAAAAAGCTAACATGTCCCCTCTTTGTGTAATACTTTGATTGGCTGAGCGCTGTTGAACTTATAATCAAGAGAAACAATAAACTCGTCAAGTACCTGTTCATATTCATTATATTAAAGTGATCAATATTGACATATGTGTATAAAAACGGATAAGTCGATGTATTGATACAAATCTGACCCTATTTTTTTTCTGACTACTCGATAGTTTTCAATTATAAATTCAATAAGCTCAAAGTTAACAAAAGTTCTTCAAGTCGCATCAGTGATGTGGAAGGGTGGCGACGGCAGGAGACAGACTAGATGGAGCGTAGCGGAATCTAGGCCGAACGAATAGTGAGCCCTGAAACGAGTCTAAAAATAGCCGTCGTATGATCTAAGTTACAGCTATTTTGAGTAAGATCGAAGAATAAAAAATGCGCGCATAG
>SLDF01000394.1 GCA_007125435.1 Saprospiraceae bacterium | reverse complement strand
TGGGCATCACCCTCTTCCTATCGTCATCGGGTCGCTACGCTCCGGGGCTCGCTGTTCGCTCGGTCCTTCGGACTCACTCGCATTCGCTCTTGACCCACTACGCATCGCTGATGCATGATCAGAAAAAAAGACATTTTGTAATACACCCTTTTAATTTTAATGCAACTCTGCATGTCTAGCAGAATTTCATAGTGTGGGTTTATAGAGCAAAAAAGCTATTAATTTTGCTTTGTGCCTCCCTGTCCCTTAATACCACGCCACCGACTCTACTGCTTTTTCACAAGTCGTCTAAATAAAAACCTCTATCCTACGACTCCTTTCAGGAATAATTAGAGGCAGTCTGTATATAGCGATTTATTGTTGTATCATGCTTCTTCCTTTTCCTATGCTGATGTCTCATCTATCTGAATTAGGACATCTATATCAGCATCTACAACTATGCGTCAGCGCTGTGGAAGGGGCACGAACGATAGAGAGTGCGTCTCGTAGCAACTTAATTTGAACACACTCATCAGTCCCGTAGGCGCTACTAAGTTCCTTCCTCCCGCCTCAGGGGATGGTAGACAGACTTCATTACAAATCGTCTCTATTAAGTTCTCTATGCTCCAGATCACTTGAGGAATTATTAGAGCTAGTCTTGCGAAGAGACCGAACGAATAGTGAGTCCTGTAACATAGCGCCCATCTCCATTCGCACCTGGTTTACAATATACCCTGACCTCTACAAAACCATCAATATTATCACATACGACTCGGCATGGTAAGGAGATGGGGACGCCCAAAAGACACTAAAATCTTGTATACAATGAAGTAATCTAATGCAAGATCAATCTAAAAAAACGAACAAACGTTCGTATGTAAAACAGATAAATTTTACTATATTTGCCAACGAATAAAACTAGAGTTTGCCATGATTAGAATTCCACAAAACATCCGAGAAATAGCCAATTACAAACCGGGAAAGCCCGCCGCCGACATGTTTGACGGGAAAGAGCAGACGAAGCAGGCCATACTGTGCAGTAACGAAAATAATTTTGGCAGCTCGCCATTAGCTAAGGCAGCTATAGAGGAGGCCTTGTCGAATGTCTATCTTTATCCGGATCCGACGGGTGAGGGATTAAAGCGAAAAATTGGTGAAAAATATGGCTACCGACAAGATCAATTGATCCTGGGGAATGGGTCAGACGGGATTCTGTATACGATGTTTAAGGCGTTTTTTGAGCCCGGTGAGCATTTGCTGACTTCAGAGGCTACCTTTGTATCTCTACATGCCATGGCAAAGATGAATAATGTGGAGATCAAGAGCGTGCCTATGAAGACGGGCTATGCCTTCGATCTAGATGCGATATATGCGGCCATCACGCCGGAGACAAAGGTCATCTACCTTTGCAATCCCAACAACCCAACCGGAGCCATGATACCTCAAAAAGACCTGGTAGGGTTCATAGAGAAAGTATCTAATGATAAGCTCATCATAGTGGATGAGGCCTACTATGAATTTAGCAAAGATCTATCCGATCAATATCCTGACAGCACCAAGCTGGGACTGGATAATGTGCTCACGCTGAGGACATTTTCAAAGGCTTATGGACTGGCAGGCCTGAGGCTTGGATATGGTATAGGCCATCCCGACATCATTAGTACCATGCACAAAGTGAAGCTAACATTCAACCCCAATGTACTGGCTCAAGCAGCCGGTATATCGGCACTGGATGATGATGATTTTCTGAATCTAACCCTATCAAACAACAGAGAAGGTTTGCAACAATTTTACAAATTTTTCGACCGGCTAGGTATCGACTACATCCCTTCGTATGCCAACTTTGTCATGCTGGACCTGAAGGATACCGATACAGTAGAAAACACATATGAAGCACTGCGAGATAAGGGCGTACTCACAAGGAGACTGGGTTCGTTTGGCCTGCCTCATTGCTTGAGGGTATCAATAGGACGACCTGAAGAGAATCAATGGTTCATGACCTGTTTTGAAGAAGTAAGTCACACTTTATTTACCAACGTATGAAGAAGACATTCAAGGAACTTGAAATCGCAGAAGTAAGACAAGAAACGCATGATACCGTATCTGTCAAAATCACATTACCGGATCATCTGATTGAAGACTTTGCTTACAAGGCGGGTCAGTACTTGACCTTTAGGCAGACCATCAATTCAGAGGAGGTGAGGCGATCCTATTCGCTGTGCAGCAGCCCTGTCGATGGAGAATGGAGAGTCGCCATCAAAAAAGTACCCGGCGGTAGATTCAGCACCTATGCCAATAAGCAATTAAAAGCAGGACATACCATAGATGTCATGCCACCGCAAGGCAACTTTACCACAGACATCAAGCCCAATAATGAGAAAGCATATGTGTTTTTTGCGGCAGGTAGTGGTATCACTCCGGTGTTTTCACTGATCAAGACCATACTGTCACAAGAACCAAAAAGCCAGATCACATTATTTTACGGCAATAAGACTGGAGGTAGCATCATATTCAAAGAAGCTCTGGAAGCATTGAAGAATAAAAATCTCGGAAGATTGGCTATTTACTACTTCCTCAGCAGAGAAAGAATGGACGCAGAGTTATTTCAAGGCCGCATCGATGGAGAAAAATGTGAAAAGCTATTAACCTGCTTTCCAAAATTAAAAAGCGCAGACGAGTTTTTTATTTGTGGTCCATTCCAAATGATCGAGTCGGTCAAGGATACATTAATATCAGCCGGTATCGATAAGTCAAAGGTACATTTCGAACTTTTCGCCACACCTGAACAACTCAAACAAAATGGCAGTAGCCGGCCAAAAGTCGCAGAAGATATTCATGCAGACTCGTCCTTCAGTCAAGTAACAGTAAAAGTAGATGGTCTATCCATAGACCTTAATCTGGCCTATGATGGGGATAATATTCTTGATGCCGCAACACAACGAGGTGCAGACCTTCCCTACTCTTGTAAGGGCGGAGTATGCTCCACATGTAAAGCAAAGCTAGTAGAGGGGACTGTACACATGGATGTAAACTATGCGCTAGAGGAAGATGAAATCGAAGATGGCTACATCTTATCGTGCCAGGCGCACCCAACAGCTGAGCGTGTAGTCGTAGATTTTGACCAGTAAAATAAGTACCAGAAAAACATATGGCAAACTCAGTCAAAAAAGCGACATTAAAAAAAGACATTCTGGAAGCAGCTGCAGAGCTATTCAAAGAAAAAGGCTATGCTGCTACATCTGTGAGGGAGTTGGCCCAGAGTGTAGGTCTAGAAGCATCCAGCCTCTATAATCACATCCAGTCCAAAGAGCAAATGCTACAGGAAATATGCATGGGCAATGCCAATAAGTTTACCGATGGGATTGAACATATACTCAAAACATATAGCAACCCTATAGAGCAACTGGAACAAATTATAAAATTGCATATCGACGTAGCAGCAGACAGTTTGTCCTCCGTCACGGTATTCAATGACGAATGGAAGCACCTCAGCCCTCCCTATCAGGAAACGTTTTTAAAAATGCGCAAGTCCTATGAGAGTAAAGTATTGGACATTATTAAGAATGGTATTGAGTCAGGCGTACTGAGGCAAGTCGACCCCAAGATCACATTGTATTCATTCTTGACATCACTAAGATGGATTCACTATTGGTTTAAACCCGGGAGGATATCCAAAGAACGTCTGTATGACAATCTCAGGATAATCCAATTAGACGGACTAAAGAAAGAATAACGAGTGCACAAAACAATAAAAAAACGTTAATTAACGAACGAACACTTGTTCGTATTCGTTGTTTTAAATAACTGAATAGCATATATTTGCAATACAAAATATTGAAGATAAGATGAGCGAAATGAATTTAAGAGATAATTTTCAGGCTCGAATAGACAGAGATGAGAAAATCGAGCCAAAGGACTGGATGCCCGACGACTATCGCAAGACATTGATCAGGCAGATTTCACAGCATGCGCATTCAGAAATAGTAGGTATGCTCCCTGAGGGCAATTGGATCACCAGAGCACCTTCTCTAAGGCGAAAGGCAGCTCTATTGGCTAAGGTTCAGGATGAAGCAGGCCATGGTTTATATCTGTATAGTGCAGCTGAAACACTGGGCGTCGATAGAGCCACTATGTTGGATGATCTTCACACCGGTAAAGCAAAATACAGCAGTATTTTCAATTATCCTACGCCGACCTGGGCCGATATGGGTGCTATCGGATGGCTCGTAGACGGTGCTGCCATTATGAATCAGGTACCACTATGTCGCACCTCTTATGGCCCTTATGCCAGAGCTATGGTAAGGGTGTGCAAGGAGGAGAGTTTTCACCAAAGACAGGGATTTGAAATATTATTGACACTCTGTAGAGGGTCAGAAGAGCAAAAGGCTATGGCTCAGGATTCATTGAACAGATGGTGGTGGCCATCATTGATGATGTTTGGGCCAAACGATGCCGACTCTAAACATACTGCTCAATCCATGGCGTGGAAAATCAAGAGGTTTACCAATGACGAACTGCGACAGAAATTTGTAGATGCTACAGTGCCTCAAGCAGAAATACTCGGTCTTACCATTCCCGATCCAGATCTCAAGTGGAATGAGGAAAAAGGTGGCTATGACTTTGGCGAGATAGACTGGACAGAATTTTGGAATGTCGTCAAAGGCAATGGTCCATGCAATAGAGAAAGGCTAAAAGCTAGAGTAGACGCTCACGAAAAAGGAGCCTGGGTCAGAGAAGCTGCCATGGCATATGCTGAAAAGAGAAAGAAAAAACAACAACAAAAAGTCGCTTAAAAACTATATTTATGTCTAAAGATTGGCCCTTGTGGGAAGTATTCATTCGATCAAAATCAGGCCTTCATCACAAGCATGCAGGTTCACTCCATGCCGCTGATGAACAGATGGCTATAGAAAATGCCAGAGATGTCTACACCCGAAGAGAAGAAGGTGTGTCACTTTGGGTGGTAGAGTCCAAAAATATATTTGCCTCCGATCCCGATGATGCAGAAGCGATGTTTGAGCCTGCAAAAAACAAGGTGTACAGACATCCTACATTCTATAATCTACCTGATGAACTCAAACACATGTAAACATATGGCCAATCCAGCTTCATTAGTAAAATATGTCCTCTATCTGGGTGACAACAACCTGATCCTTAGTCAAAGGTTAGGCGAATGGTGCGGACACGGCCCCGTTTTAGAGCAAGATATTGCCATGACCAATATTGCTTTAGATTTATTGGGGCAGTCCCGAATGTATTGCCAGTACGCCGCAGAGCTTAGTGGTAGTAATAAAACAGAAGACGATATAGCTTTCCTGAGAAAAGAGCAGGAGTACAACAATTTGCTTCTTGTAGAACAGCCCAATGGCGACTGGGGGCAAACTCTGGTCAGGCAATTTCTTTTTGATTCCTGGCACTATTACTTGCTTCATGCATTAGTCGACTCAAAAGATCAAAACCTATCAGACATAGCTCAGAAATCAATCAAGGAAGTCACATATCACCTAAAGTACAGCTCAGAGTGGATGATTCGCCTCGGAGACGGCACAGATGAAAGCCACAAACGCATGCAAAATGCATTAAATGAACTTTGGCGATTCAGCGAAGAACCGCTCATTATGGCTGACTATGAAAAAGATCTGGTAGAAAGTGGCATAGCCGTCGACATATCTACAATACGTGAATCAGTGCAAAAGAAGCGTCAAGACATCATACGAGAGGCCACACTGAGCATTCCGGAAGATGAATTCATGCAAACTGGCGGCAAAGAAGGAAAACACACAGAGCACATGGGATACATCCTTACAGAAATGCAATACATGCAAAGGGTATACCCCGGCCAGGAGTGGTAGAAACAGAAAACGACCATGACAGATACAAGCCCTGGAACAGACAAGATCAAAGCTATTTTATCATCAGTCAGTGATCCTGAGATACCTGTACTCAGCGTCTTTGATCTGGGTATTATAAGGGACATAAAAATGGATGAGAATGACCACATCACAGTAGTCATCACACCAACCTACTCAGGATGTCCGGCTATGAATATGATCGAAGTCAATATAAGAGCAGCACTTCAAGAAGCTGGATTTGACAATGTCAACGTCGAGACGATTCTAAATCCACCGTGGACAACCGACTGGATGACTGAGGAAGGTAAGAGAAAATTAAAAGACTATGGCATAGCACCTCCTCAGGGCAGCGTAGATAAAAGCGAGCTATTCGGTGAAGACAAAGTTGTACCTTGCCCCCATTGCGACTCTAATAGTACAGAAATGATCAGTCAGTTTGGCTCTACAGCTTGCAAATCCATGTACAAATGTCTTGACTGTCTGGAGCCTTTTGATTATTTCAAGTGTCACTGATCTTTTTTTTACCCAATATTTCACCAAAACATTTTAATCTGTATATTTGCAGCCGCTAACAACAAAGCATAATCCCATATGGCGTGGTAGCTCAGCTGGTTAGAGCGTCGGATTCATAACCCGGAGGTCGGGAGTTCAAGTCTCCCTCACGCCACATTCTATAAAAAAAAGCCCTCTGGTGAGGGCTTTTTTTTATGTCTTTTACAATCGATTTAGTTTTAGACCACGTCTTAATCTCGAGCTATGCATTACAGGATCCGTACCAACCACCTGTTTATGGCAGCAGGCGGATATTACGGCTTTAACTTGACGAAAGAGAAACATTACATCACTTGTAATTGTAATATTAAAAACTAAATTTGCATTGAACTTGAATCTGAATCTTGTGAATAATTAACTAGTTCTTAGATCTATCCTGGTTAAAAAGATTAAAAAAACTACTTTTAATCACTAATAATGCGACCAATCCAACAATTCCACCAACAACCCACTTTGCCTCTGTGGCATTGTCAGTAAATACCATTACAGCGCATAAACCGATCGTTAATGCTATTGAAAAGAAAATGAGATATTGTGATCTCGTTCTAGCTGTACTGTGGAGTTCTAAATCTTTTTCTATTAACCTTTGGTCGCTTTCAGACATTTTATGTCGAAAGTCCTGCTCTTTGCTCAAATGATCTAAGATCATTTGAGCAGCTCCCGGAAACGCCTCTTCATATCTCTGTAATTCAGCTGCGGGCGGTAGAGGGCCGCTGTACATCTGAAGCTGAGAACGCTTATATTCGATAGCTGAAAGCTCTTCACGAGTTTCTGCTTTTTTCAACGTCACGATCAGTGGAAAGAGGTTTGGTGCTCTTTTTTGCTTGCAAATCTTTCCTTTGATTTTTTGAGGTCATCACGCAATTGTTTTAGGTCAGAAGCAATATTTATAGAATCTTCCTCTATTGGTCTATAATTATCGATTTTTCTAATGTTAGATTTAGTTCTTGGACTTATAAATGACCCTATCATCGAAGTGAATACTTCGATTAATTCTTCACTCTCTCTTCTTTTACTCAAATGTTCCATAAGTATCTTATGCCTTTCGTTTGTTTATACCCTCTACAACACAAATATACACCTTAATGTCACATAACGGTCTAATAACATTGTATATTTTGAACCCTTCTCCACACCATTTACCACAAAAAAGATCACGCGTTGAGAAATAAGTCAAAAAAAATGGAATCATTGGAAAGTTACGTCATTAACAAACACTATCGCCATATTATAGAAAACATTCCAAAATCCGGGAGACCATCTTATCCTTATAAAAATCATTTCGCAATCCAACGCTTAGACAAAACCCCAACATACTTCGACCTAAACTCCACATTAGGCACATCTTTAACGGATCAATAATGTTATCTATAAGTAAAAACAAAATTTTCAACCCGCATTATGCATTAGCGATTTCTATTACGGCTTCAAATGGCTTCAAAATAAGGCGCTTTGCTTGATTTCGCTCATTCACCATAGGGGTGACTATGATTCAATCGCGAAATCACTTATTTTATCACTATTTAAACCCTCACTACGAAACCCTAATACATAATGCGGGTTCAATAGTAAAATGGGTGGATGTCTTGAAATCGTTTTTCCTGCCGTACTGCATCAGCGATGCGGAGTGGGTCGCGAGCGATAGCGAGTGAGTCCGCAGGACCGAGCGAACAGCGAGCCCCGGAATGAGTCTGAAAATAGCCGTCGTATGATCTAAGTCATAGCTATTTTGAGCGAGATCGAAGAATAAAAAATACGCGCATAGCCAAGGCTACACTTGGTGTCGTCTGAAAAGAGCTAGAGCTTAGAGAATTTTACTTTAGACGAGTGCTGAAGAGAGAGCATAGCCTCAAGTG